>JAFCZD010000590.1 GCA_019314525.1 Deltaproteobacteria bacterium | reverse complement strand
GCGTCATCACGCCAACGCCGCCAGCTCATGTAGCAGACGCTTACAAGCGCTGAGGGGGTGTTTGCGCTCGTCCTCGGCCAGCACACGCATGAGGCGCATATCAGGGGTCAAGCGCAGCCGACGCGCTGGGTCACTGATGACCTCCGTGACTTTTGCCGGATCCAAGGGTGTGGTCTCGCCGAGCCGTACGTTGACCCGCGTCTCCCCCACATCCACCAGCGTGGCGCCAAGATCGATGGCGATGCCCTTGATCGCCATCAGCTCGCCGAGGGCGTTCACCTCCACAGGCAAGTTGCCATAGCGGTCGCGAAGCTCCTGTAAAATCTCGTGTACCTGCTGCTCTTGGCGGCACACATCGGAGAGGCGTTTGTAGAACTCCAAGCGCACCCCAGGATCTTCCACATAGTCGTCGGGGATGAAGGCGCCCACAGCGACCTTCAGCTCGGGATCGGTCTCACGAACGATGGGCTCACCCTTGAGTTCGGCCACGGACTCCTCGAGGATGCGCGCATAAGCCTCGAAACCCAAGGCCGCGATATGCCCTGATTGTCGCCCACCAAGGAGATCTCCTGCGCCGCGAATCTCGAGGTCGTAGCTCGCCACGGCGAAGCCTGCGCCGAGCTGAGTGAAGCGCTGAAGGACCTCCAAGCGCTGGCGCGCCTCGCCCGAGAGGGCCTCGAACCCAGGCACCAAGAGGTAGCAATACGCCCGCTCACGACCACGACCGATTCGCCCCCGCAGCTGGTAGAGCTGGCTCAGACCAAAACGATCTGCGCGACTGACGAACATTGTGTTCGCCCGTGGAATATCGAGACCAGACTCGATGATCGTGCTGCAAACAAGCACATCAAAGCGGTTCGAGACGAAGTCGAGCATCACGCGCTCGAGGCGCCGCGCGTCCATCTGGCCGTGCCCCACACCCACCCGCGCTTCGGGCACGAGCTCGGCGATGCGGCCGGCCTGTTCATCGATGGACTGTACCTCGTTGTGCACAAAGAAGACCTGCCCCCCACGGCTCAGCTCACGACGGATAGCGTCCGCCACCAGCGCGTCGTCATAGCGGCAAATCACCGTGCGGATAGCCTGCCGATCGGCGGGGGGGGTGGCGATCACTGAAAACTCGCGCAGGCCGATCATCGACATCTGCAGCGTGCGGGGGATGGGGGTCGCGCTGAGCGTCAAGACCTCCACCTGGGAGCGCAGCTGCTTGATCTGCTCCTTGTTCTTCACGCCAAAGCGTTGCTCTTCATCGATGATCAGCAGGCCGAGGTCTGCGAAGCGCACATCGGAGGAAAAAAGCCGATGGGTGCCGATCACCACATCCACCTTGCCCGCGGCGAGATCCTCAAGGACGACGCGCAGCTCCTTGGCACGCCGAAAACGGCTCACAGACTCCACCCGCAAAGGATAAGGCGTGAAGCGCTCGGCGAAGCTGCGAAGGTGCTGCTCCACCAGCACTGTGGTGGGCGCCAGCAACGCCACCTGCTTGCCGTTCATCGCCATCACGAAGGCCGCGCGCAATGCCACCTCCGTCTTGCCAAAGCCCACGTCACCGCAGACGAGGCGATCCATGGGCCGTTCGGCTGCGAGATCGCCAAGGACATCGTCGATGGCCTGCTGCTGGTCTTCCGTCTCGGTGAAGGGGAACGACTCCTCGAAGTCCACCATCTCTGCGCCTGGGGGGTGAAAGCTCTTGCCCGAGAGCGCCGCGCGCTGCGCGTAGAGCTGCAAGAGCTCCTCACCGAGCTTACGAACGTCCGACTCGACCTTCTTCTTCTTCTTCTGCCAGGTCGTACCTCCCAGCCGGTCCAAGGTGGGCTTGCCACCTTCGGCGCCCACATAGCGCGCCACCTGGCTCATGCGGTGCACAGGGAGGTAGTATTTGTCACCCCCACGAAACTCGATGAGCAGATAGTCGGCGGCGACGCCATCTACCTTGAGCTGTTCAAGGCCGCGATAGATGCCCACGCCGTGATCCGCATGCACGAGGTGATCGCCAACCTTGAGCTGACGCAGATCGCCAATGCTCACCCCTGGGGCGCGACGTGAGGGGCGACGGCGACTCTTGGGGCCGAAGATGTCCTCGTGAGAGAGCACCACCAAAGCCGGTGACTCCCCTGTGCCCGCGTCGGCGCTGCGGGGGAGCCGAAAGCCGCTTTGCAATGATCCCACCTGGAGCACCACACCCGAGAGCTGCACATCCCTCTCGAGGAGCTCGAGCACGCCCTCCTCTTTGCGGATCAGCACCTCCAAGCCCTGGCCTTGCAGTAACGATTCAAGGCGCTCGACATGAGCGGCGCTCCCCGCCGCGATCAGCACGGGGCAGCCCTCCTCGCTCCAACCGCGCAGCTTCGTGCAGAGGCCCTTCAAGATCATCTCGCCGCGTTCAGCGCGCGCGCGCTTGAGTTCCGCCTGGAGCTCCGCGTTATCTCGCGCGATGCACTCCACGCGAGGCGTCTCAGCGTCGCCCTCGGCCAACGAGAGCTCCACGCGCCGCTGCGCGAAGAGCTGCGCCTTCAGCTCTTCGGCCGGGACGAAAAAGCGCTCAACCGGAAACGCCAGGTGCCCATCACTCACCCAGCTCTCGTAGGCCACAGCGCTGCGTGTGTCCTCGGACGCAAGCTCGGCAAACAAGACATCCGGCTCATCGAGCACCCAGATCGCGTCCTGGGGTAGATAGCTGAAGAGGGGATCGAGCTGCGAATGATAGGCAGGCGTCATGGCGGCGGCGCCGAAGAAATCCCGCCCACTCTCGATCTGCTCCAAGAGGGCACGAGTGTTCCGTGTGGGATGCGAAAGCACGTCGGCCAGCGCCAAGAGCCGTTCACGCACTCCTCCAGCGACGTCCTCGACGTCACGCACGGTCTCACGAATGGGCTGGATGTCCACGCGATCCACCGCGCGAAAGGTACGCTGTGAGATAGGATCGAAGAGGCGCAGTGACTCCACGATCTCGTCAAAAAGCTCCACGCGCGTCGGGAAGCGCGAGAGCGGCGAGAAGATATCAACGATGGCCCCACGAACAGAGTAGGTGCCAGGATCGTCTACCACCGGGACATGCGTGTACCCGCAAGCGTCGAGGTTCGCCACCAACGCATCGCGCCCAGGCTCGTCATCCACCGCCACTTCTTGGCAGAGCGCCCCAAAAACACGACGCGGCAACACGCGCCGCCGCAAGGCGCTCGCTGAGAGCACCATCACCGTGGGCGTGGGGCCAAGGGTCAGGCGCCGCAGGACCGAGAGGCGCTCCATGACCGCCACACGATCCACCACCACCTCTGCGTAGGGTGAAGCGTCGATGGCCGGGATAAGCACAGCCTCCGGCAGATCAAGGCGAGCATCCTCACGTCCTCCCAAGAAGAAGGTGAGGTCAGCCACGAGCTCCGAAGCACGACGTTCGTCGGCGGTGACGATCACCAAGGGGGGAGGCGCCTCGAGGCCATAAGCCAGGCGAGCCAGGAGCAGCGCCAGATGGCTCCCACCGGCTCCACGCAAGAGCACCCGCTGGCTCGTCGCCAGAGCCTGCTGCAGCTGCACATCGGGGAGGTGACTCCACATGGTGCTTCTGTAGCGCAGCCGGCAGATGGAGGCCACCTTGGGATGAAGGCTGGCATAAGATGATGGCCTGCAAAAAA
>JAFCZD010000589.1 GCA_019314525.1 Deltaproteobacteria bacterium | reverse complement strand
GGAAGCTCGGTCTTGCCGATGCAAAGCTCGCAGTGTTCGCAGGGGTTGAGGCAGGCAGGGACCTGCAGACAGCGCCGGCAGGCGTCGGTGTCTGTGAGGTTGCTCGCGTTGCACGTGTCCGACAGCTTGATGAACTCCTGCGTTGTAATGAGAGTGTCAGGATCAGTAACGGGCATCTCACAGCAACCGAAACAATCACAGCCGTTGGGCGAGATGGGTTGGCAGAAGTCAAGGCACGTGTCGGGCGTGCTCACACATGTTGGATCCGTGAGGGGATTCAAGGTGCCGTTGAACGTGCATTTGGGCGCTCGTGGATCAAGGTCGTCGCATGTGATGTCCCAAAAACAGTTATCGTTGCCCGAACCGCTGTCGCCATCGAAGAAGCAGTCCTCTTTGCAGTCGACGTTATCTCCAGGGATGGCGTTGCCAAAGTGCGCCTCGGAGTCATCGAGAGCACCCGTGCACTCTGGATCATCCGAGTCGATCTTGCCATCACCGTCGTTGTCGATCCCGTCGAAGCACTCCACGGGCTTGGAGGGGTAGAGGTCGGGTGGGAGGGTATCCACAGTGGTGTCCACCGTGAGGTCGAATGGAGAAACCACGTCCACAGTGCTGTCCACGGTCGTATCGGGACCCACGTCGACGGTGCTATCCACGGTGGTGTCGGGGCCCACGTCGACGGTGCTGTCCACGGTGGTGTCGGGGCCCACGTCGACGGTGCTATCCACCGTGGTATCGGGGCCCACGTCAACGGTGCTATCCACCGTGGTATCGGGGCCCACGTCAACAGTGCTATCCACCGTGGTATCGGGGCCCACGTCAACGGTGCTATCCACCGTGGTATCGGGGCCCACATCAACGGTGCTGTCCACAGTCGTGTCAGGGCCCATGTCAGCGGTGCTGTCCACGGTGCTGTCGGGCCCCACGTCAACGGTGCTGTCCACCGCGGTGTCGGGGCCCACGTCAACGGTACTGTCCACTGTGGTGTCGGGGCCCACGTCAACGGTGGTATCCAGCGCCTGGTCGGGCGCTGGCGCGTCAGCCGCCGCGTCTGGAGGATCAACGCCTGCGTCTGCAGACGCATCGCTACTCACGCCACCATCGGTCAAAGGCTGGGCGCAGATAGGTCCACCGCGTCCCAGATTGGCGCAGAAACCTGAACAACAGAGATTGTTCGCTGGGTCGCAACCGGCTCCGAGAGCAAGGCATCCGCCATCGGTTATACCGCTGGTGTCGCTCGTGCCAGCCTCGTTGGTCATGCCAGCCTCGTTGGTCGTGCCAGCCTCATGGGTCGTGCCAGCCTCATGGGTCGTGCCAGCCTCAGTGGTCGTGCCAGCCTCAGTGGTCGCGCCAGCCTCAGTGGTCGTGCCAGCCTCAGTGGTCGTGCCAGCCTCAGTGGTCGCGCCAGCCTCGGTGGTCGCCGGCCTCGGTGGTCGTGCCGGCCTCGGTGGTCGCGCCAGCCTCGGTGGTCGTGCCAGCCTCGGTGGTCGTGCCAGCCTCGTTTCCTGTACTGCCAGTATCTACCGTACTGCCAGTATCTACCGTGCTGTCAGCAACCCCAGCATCATCACCACCGTCCACACCAGCGTCGGCGCCGATGGCACAAACAGGCGAGCTGCCCCCGATGTTGGCGCAAACCCCTTCGCAACACGGCACACCGTCAGCGGCGCAGGGGTCTCCTAGCGCCACACAGCCGCCGAGGTCCAGCACCAAGCCATCAGGGGCTCCATCGAAACCCGGGAGCACATCAAAGCTCGACACCCCTGGCGTGTCGCCCCCACAACCCACCGAAATGATGGAAGCGATCGCAAGAATACCTCCCCAAAAACTCCACAAACCCCGAGCTTGGCCAGGCGCGTTCAGCATCGCGACTCCCTTCCTGCAATAGATGATCACCCAAGGTTAACGGATGAGAGGCAAAGGATCCACGGGAATTCACGAAAGCTGACAAACCCAACCTATTAGAATAAGTAGGAATTATGGGGGGATGTGGGCGTGTGTGGGTCTAGATGGGCGAGGAATGGAGGAGCTAAACGAAGCGTTCTAGAAGCCAGCCTGGTGAGACAACCTACCGTCAGCCGCGCCACTCAGCGTCATCTACGGTAGTCTTGAAGTCAGCCTCCGCGCGACGTGGAAGCTCTTCATCCTCGGTGGCCCGTAGGTCGGCCTCGGTGGGCTTGCCAATCCAGACCAAGGCCTCACGTGGGCATTTATTCTGCACCTCTTGCAGGTCGAGCTTCGGATCGTAGGCGTCGAAGTTCACGTGTGGGAGATTCTCCTTCATCGTGATCAGGCCTTTGTGCACGCGGACGCAGGCTTTGCAGCCAATGCACCCCACCTCGCACATCTCGCGCACCACGTTGCCGAAATCCTTGTTGGAGCACGTCACCGCCAGGATGCGTTGGGCCTTGAAAGGCACGTTGGAGATGATGTGGCGTGGACATGCTTCGACGCATTTGCCACAACCTGTGCACTTTTCGTAGTCGATGATCGCGAGGCCATCGATGATATGCAGCGCGTCGTAATCACACACACGCGCACAGTCGCCATAGCCGAGGCAGCCGTAAGGGCAGCCCTGGATGCCTGCGACCATATTCGCCGCATGGCAGGTGAGCTCGCCGGCGCGATACTCGCTCTGCTTGTAGCGCTGTTCACGGTTGGCGACACAGTGGATGACAGGGCGCTGTGGCCAGCTATCCACCACCTCCACGCCCATGATCTGGCCCACGTCTTCGGAGGTCGTGGAGCCACCTACAGGGCAGAGGTTGACGTCTACACCCTCATTGACGATGGCCTCAGCGTATTCGTTGCAGCCCACGTAGCCGCAGCCACCACAGTTGGCCGCAGGCAACACGTCATTGATCTTCTCGATGCGCAAGTCCACGGGCACATGGAAAGCGCTACTCGCCCAACCAAGGATCGAGCTCAACGCGACGGCCAGGACCAGCAGCACCGCAGCAGCAAGAATAATTGTAACGGTAGTCAGCATGGTGATGCTCTTTCCCTTTTTAGCGAGTCGCTGACCGCTAGCGGCTGATCGCTAGTGGCTAATGCCCAATCATGACTTTGGCCAGACCGGTGTCCACTCCAGCGAAGCCCATGAAAGCTAGCGCCATCAACCCTGCGACCACCAGGGTGATCGCCGCGCCGCGCAGCGCCTTGGGCACATCGGCCAGCTCCAACTCTTCACGAATGCCAGCCATCAGCACGATGGCGATGGTGAAACCCAGCCCCGCCGCGAGCGCCAAAACCAGCGCTTTGTCGACACCCCAGACCTCGGCGGCTGGCACCCCTGAGACGTTCTTCATGATCTCAAGGCAAGCAAAGAGGATGGCGCAGTTGGTGGTGATCAGTGGCAAGAAGATGCCAAAGGATTTGTAGAGGGGTGGGAAGAACTTGCGCACGTACATCTCGACGAATTGCACCGAGGAGGCGATGACAAAGATGTAGATCAAATATGAGAGCACGCTCAGATCGATAACCGTCGCAGGGTTCCCCCCAGCGGTGACCCAAACCCACGTCGCCAGAGGCGCACCAGGGCGGATGACGTAATAGGTAAAGAGCCAGGCGAGCAAGCTGGCGATGGTGACCACGAAGGTCACCGCCATGCCCATGCCGAAGGCCATATCCACCCGCTTGGACACGCCAAGGAAGGGACAGATTCCCACAAAGTAGTAGAGCACGTAGTTGTGAATCAACGCGGTGCTGAGAACCAGGAGGATCAATTGCGCGACATATTCCATCTCGAACCTCCTCCCTTAGCCTTTGGCTACTTCGGTTGAGGGTGTCTTCTTGCGCTGGCCGTACCAATTGACGCCGCCCAGCAGCACACCAAGGGCCAAGAACGCACCCGGTGGGAGAATCATCACCGCCCAGCCCTTCCATCCCAGAGCGCTGAGGATGGGCAGCCCAAACCATGTTCCCGAGCCCAGCAGTTCGCGCACCGTGGCGATGGAAGCCAGCGCCAGGGCGAAGCCAAGGGAGACGCCTACGGCGTCAGCGATAGCGGTGAAGACGCGCTGCTTGGAGGAGCAAACCTCACAACGGCTGATGATGATGCAGTTAACGATGATCAGCGGGATGTAGGGGCCAAGCTCCTTGGACATGGAGTACATGAAGGCGGCCAGGAAGCGGTCGATGATCGTCACGAAGGCTGCGATGGTGAGGGTAAAAACAAGGATGCGCAGGTGCGCCTGGAGCAGGTTCCGAATCAGGCTGATGATGATATTAGCCATCACCAGCACAAAGAGCACTGCCCCAGCCATGGTCATCGCCGGCTTCATGCCAGCGGTCACCGCCAACACCGGGCACATGCCCAGCAACGAGCGATACACCGGGTTTTCCGGCAAGATGCCGTTGAGGAAGCGTTCACCCGCGGTGGGGCCGTCGGTGGAAGACATCCGTCAACCTCCCTTTTTTTCCGCAGCGGGGGCGACGAGCTTGGTGCTGCGGGCAGCTGCGAGCTTCGACTGCAGCTCGCCCACCGTCTTGTTGATGATATTGCAGACTGTTTGCGAAGAGATCGTGGCGCCTGTGACAGCCTTGACACGCCCCAAGTTAAGCTTGGGCGCGCTTTGGCTGGCTAGCAGCTTGTGCGAACCTCCGATCCCCAGACCTCGAAACTGCTTGGTGAAGGGCTCATCGGTGATGTAGTTGCCAAGGCCTGGGGTCTCCTTCTGGTCGAGAATGAAGATGCCTGTGAGCTTATTGGCCTCTGGGGCGAGCCCAATGAGCACCTCGACCTTGTCCGCGAAACCTTGCCCCTTGCCAGCGACGACCCAGCCGACGAGGTTCCCACTGCCGTCGAGGGCCCGAAAGACGCGGCGACCCGGGATCGTCTGCATATCAGCCATGCCCTTCTGCGAGCCAGGCACCAAATGAGGCACTTGAGAGAGGGCATGCCCGCCAGGCCAGCACCAAAGGTCATGGCCAGGAACAACACCAACCACGCCGTGGTGACGATATTGCCCTTGGGAGGCTCGGTAAGCTGCATCGCAGGCTTGGCCTCCTCAACGGGCTTGGCCTCCTCAACGGGCTTGGCCTCCTCAACGGGCTTGGCCGCCTCCTGTTTGGCCTCAGCTGGTCCATCCCCCTGAGCCTTGGGCTTCGCCGCCTCAGCACTCTGCTGGCGGGCGCTCAAAGCGCCCTTGCCACTAGGAGAAGAAACAGCCCTCTTGGCTTCCTGAGCCTGAGCCTGCGCCTTGGCGGCCTCGGCTTTTTCTTCTGCCGTCTTGGGAGCAGCGTCTGTGCTTGCTGCGTCTTGCGTTTTTTCTTCGTCGCTCATCGCGTCCCTCGTCATCCCTTTCAGCCGCGCTTCGGCACCAGACCACCCACCGGCTCGGGGACGGTCCAACGATTGATCAGCGGCACGAGCGAGTTCATCAATAAGATGGCGAACATCAGGCCTTCGGGGTAGTTGGAGAAGGTGCGTAAGAGCCAGACGAAAAAAGAGACGCCGGCTCCAAAATAGAATTTTCCCTGACGCGAAAGTGGGCTCGTCACCGGGTCTGTCGCGATGAAGAAGGCGCCAAAGAGGAACGCTCCTGAAAGCAGGTGCTCGAGCACCGTCATCTTCATCGCCAGCAACGCGGGGTTGGGCCCGACAAAAAGCTGCATCGCGCCCGCGAGGGCTGCCAAAACAACCACCATGGCGGTTGGGATCTCCCAGCTCGCCGTGCGTCGGACCACAAGGTAAAGACCGCCAAGGATGCTCGCCAAGGCGCTGGTCTCACCCAGAGACCCGTTGGTATTGCCCAAAAAGAGGAACCACAGCTCGGGCATGGTGCCCGCCGTGCGGGCCGCGGTGAGCGGCGTGGCTTGAGAGAGGATCGACTGTGCAGCACCATGAGGATCAACATAGGCGCCTGCACCAAGGTAGGCAGAGAAGCTGACCATCACGAAGGCGCGCCCCACCATCGCCGGGTTGAAGATATTCTGCCCCAAAGAGCCGAAGATCACCTTGCCCAGCCCAATGGCGATCATCGCCGCGACGACGCAAATCCACCAGGGCGTGGACCAAGGCAGCGAGAGGCCGAGGATGATCCCCGTGATCACCGCGGAGAAATCATCGAGGGTCGCCTGGCGTCCGCGCATACGGACGAAGATCGCCTCAAAAATAAGGCAGCTCACGGTAGAGACCGCCAGGACCAGAACGGCATGCCAGCGGAAGAACCAAACCGCTGCCAACACCACCAGGGCCAAGCCCAAGACCACATCCACCATCAAGCCACGCGTGGTGAGTGACGTATTGGCCACATGAGGTGAGGGCGCCACATGCAATGTATAGGGCGTCTCCACCACCACCGGCTTTTTGGCGGCGGGTTTCTTGGGCGCTGGCTTTGCAGGCGCTTTCTTCTCTGCCGCAGCCGCAGCTGGCTTCTCCGCCGCAGCCTGGACCTCGGGCTTGTCCCCTGGAGGAGCTGCCTTGGGCTCGGCCTCTGGCGCCCCTTGGGGCTTTTTGCCTTCGTCGCTCATTGCTTCTCCCTTACGCCTTGGGCATCCGGGCTTTGCCCATACGGATCAGTTGCACCAAAGCGCAGGGCAGGTGTAGGCGCAGCATCCGCACTCCATGCAGGCCATCATGTGATAGCGCTCGGCCACATCCCACACGGCGTATCGTGCGGCCAAGCCCAAGCGTGTTGGTATCAGGTTGAGGGGGCAGACATCCACACAGCGTCCGCAACGCACGCAGGGTGTCTCCACTGGCTGTGCCACGTCAGGCGCTTCGAAGACGGTGATCCCGCTGGTGCCCTTGGTTACTGGGGTGTCGAGGTTGGCGATGGAAAAGCCCATCATCGGCCCACCCGATACCACCCGCACAGCGCTGTCCTTCAACCCGCCAGCTGCGGCGATCAGCGCTGAGGTGGGTGTGCCGATAGCCACCAAGAGGTTCTTTGGCGTGTTGATGCCACGGCCGGAGACGGTGACCGGCTTGTCCCGCAGCACGGCCCGGGCGATCGCCGTGGCCGTTCCAACGTTGATCACCACGACGCCGCAGTCGAGGGGAAGCCCCCCTGTGGCTACCGTGCGACCCAAGGCAGCGCGCACAGTCTGCTTCTCTCCACCGGCTGGGTACTTTGTCTTGAGCTGCGCCACGCTGGCGATGGTGCCCTTGCACTCCTGTTGCAGCTTCTCGATGGCCTTGGGTTTGTTGTCTTCGACAGCGATCACCACCCGCTTGGCGCCAGCAGCCTTGGCTGCGAGGATCGCGCCGGCGATCACCGCCCGGGTGGCCTCGAGCATCACGCGATAGTCGGCGGTCAAATAAGGTTCACACTCACAGCCGTTGACGAGGATCGTGTCCACGGGCTTTTCGGCGTTACGCAAGAGCTTGATGAAGGTAGGAAAGGCCGCACCTCCCTGCCCTACCAGGCCAGCCTTCTTCACCGCCTCGACGATGGCCTCGGGCTCATGATCGGGTAGCTCCGTGGTAGGCCAGTCACCTCCGATCACATCCTCGTAGATCTCTTCAGGGGTAGGCTGCTCAGCACCCACCTTGATCGGCATACACTCGATATGGCGCCCATTGGAGAGGGTGATGTTGACCCGTCTTGGCGGTCTTTCCGGTGGCTGGTGCATGGATCGGAGCGGAAACAAAACCACCCGCCTCAGCCAACACCGCGTTGGCCTCCACGTCTTTGCGCGGCTTGATCACGAGCTTCGCGGGGGCACCGATATGTTGCAACACGGGCACGTTGAGCTGCGCGGGGTGTGGCAAGACCTCAATAGCGGCGCTTTCCGAGAGTTCTTTGGCCTCTTCAGGGTGCACACCCCGATCGAAGGTACCAGAGCCCAAGCTCTCAGGAGAAAAAACGGCCTGTATCGCTTCACTCATACCGTGCTCCCATTGGAACGACTCCCTACGTCAGAAGATGGCGAGTCAGAAGATGGCAGGGTTGCTGGCTTGCTCGATGACACCAATCGACGCTCTGCGCGCTTAGCCACCAGCGCCGCTGCGGTCATTCCGGCAGCTAGCCCAATAAGGGCGCCTAGGGCTTGAGTGCCGTGATCCGGTGCACCCACACGCGCCCCGATGAACGCTGAAATGATTGGGAAAATGAAATAGCCCAGGGACGCGACGCCCAGGCGCCAGCCCGCATAAGGCCCCTTCTTCTTGGGGACTGCTGCGGCGATAGGACAGCCATCACATCCGTCAGCACAAGCATTGGACTCGAGGCCCATGGTCGGCTCTCCTGCCGTTTTCACGGCGCATGAGTTCAGCGAGCCTTTTCTCCCGCCTGCGACGAGAAATGTAAAGCGTAAATAGCTACAAAAGAGGCGCTCTTAGGCCTGCTCGGTGGACATGATGAACCGTCCAGAACCCACCCCAGAGTCTGTGAGGGCGGGGTTCTGACCGGTTCCTGGGCATCTCTCTGCCGTCATCTTGCGTTTCTCTTGGTTCGCGACTTACGCCGCGAAAACTTAACCTATTAATCCTGCGTAAACAGTACCATTTGAGTTCCACACCTTGAGCTACGGACGGAGGAGAAACCTAGAGGCTTACCAGTTCACCGATCTGCTGCAGCGCTGGCCCAAAATCATCCTCACAGATGGATGTGGTCGGCCCCCAGAAGCGGTCGACCAACGCCTTGATGCGAAGCCCAGGCACGGCTTGCGAAGAGTTCTGGGTTGGGCAACTCGACTGAAGTTCGAGAAAACCCAGACTGTCACCCACGCGAACGGGCGCGTGGGGCCCTGCGATGGACGCCATCAGCACCCAGCCAGGTGGTTTTAACGCGGAAAAGAAGAGCGCGTAATCGTCCACGGTGTGTAGCCAGTCATAGGCGGGGCGACAGCCTGTGTGGTCGCCAAGGGTGTTTGCATCCTGATCGCAATGAATGCCTTGCCGAAAGCAGCGAAAGGACCTGAGCGGACCAAGCAGCACATCAAGGTTGGGGTCCGGATCGTAAAGCGCCACGCGGCGGGCCGAA
>JAFCZD010000146.1 GCA_019314525.1 Deltaproteobacteria bacterium | reverse complement strand
CAGGGCCTCGCGGGGCTCTTTCAGGGCGATGGTCGCTCGCCGGTGGGCGGCGCCCAGCTTGCCCATGAGGACAGAGCCTTTGTGCCAAGAGACCTCCCCCCGCAAAGCGGGCAGCAGCTCTTGCACGATCTCGTGTGCGCCGAGCCCCGACACGGGGCGCAAGAGGCGATCGAGGGCGGCACCCAAGGCCTCAGCTTCGGGGGAGACGCTGCCCGTGTAATCACTGCCTTGAGCGGCGTCGGTGAGGGCTTGGTGTTGCTCGCCGCGAGGGCCTAGGTGTTCGAGGGCTTGGTGTTGCTCGCCGCGAGGGCCTAGGTGTTCGAGCACCAGCTGCGCCGCGCAGCGCTCCCCCTGTCGCCAAACGAAGGAGGCGCAACCCTCCTGCAGCAGGGTGACGCGCTGCTCTTCGAGGTGATGGTGATCGAAGAGGCGGAAGGTGCGCCCCTCGCAGAGGCGAGCGACGACGGCATCGGGGATCGTCGCGAGGCGCAGGGCGAGATCGGCGATGATGATCTGCGGGTAGACAGACTCTGCCGCCTCAAGCAGCACGGGATGAAGATCGTGATAGTCGGCGAAGCGCAGCGTGGTCTTATGCCCTCTGTCCTGCAGGTCATGGAGGAGCAATGCAGCGCTGGCCAGTCCGTCAGCGTCTGCCCCGTGGGCGATCAGGAGGGTGGAGGGTGCCATCAATAGCGCCCCACTACACGAAAGAAGAAGCCCTTGGCGTCGCGGTTCTGTTCGGCGAACTCGTTGTCCGAGAAGCGTGTGAAGTTGTAGCCGAGGCCTAGCCGTACGAAGCGATTGAGCCAGTAGCCAGCTTCGAGCAGCGTGCCATGAAGGATTTGGTCGCCTTGTCCCTCGATGAAGAGCCGCATCAGCCGATATTCGATGCCTGCATCGAGCTGCCCCGTGATGTGCAGGTTGATGCGGTTGATCCAGAGCAGCGTGTGCAGCACGGTGGTGGTGGACTCGCCAGGCAAGATGTCGAGGTGCTCTTCCACCCGTTTGTAGGCGAGCTTCTCCACGAGCTGCAGGCGCCAGGGTAGCTCGAGGATGGGTACCAATGAGACGATGTCGTATGTCCTTCGGCGAGCCAAATGCTCTGTGAGGCTGATGGGGCGCATCTCCAGCACGCGCGTGTACTTGAAGAGCACGTCGATCCAATCCACCGTGATGGGGCGCAGGGCAGCGCCGAAGCTGAGTTCAAGGGCCTCGGCTTCGAGCAGGCCTTCGGTGCTGTTGTAGGTGCGGTAATAGTTCGCGCGCCCCATGAGCGTTAGCGCACGCCAGGGGGAGTAGGCCAAGGCCGAGCGCGTGACCATCTGCCAGCGCTCCCCAGGCGTCGTGATCAGCTGCGCGCCGGGGTTGATGCTGCGGTCGGCGTAGTTTCCGGCGCCGAAGCCAGCCCGCGGATCGACGTTGGGCGCGTTGACGGCGTTCAGCCCATCTTGGGGCGTGTATTGTGGGTTGAAGCCACCAGGCCCGAGGCCGCTGACCCCTGACGAGCCATCATAACGAAGCTCCGCGCGCGTGGAGAGCTTGAGCTTGCGTGGCTTGATGTACTCCAAGCCGAGGTGCACCACGTCGCGTTGGGCGTCGCCGAGGGGAGTGCCATCGGGTTGCCGCGCGCCAAAGACCTGCTGGTGCTCGTAGCCACCGTTGAAGCTGATGCCACGCCAGGGGGTCCACTTCTGTGTTAGGCCCAAGATCGCGCGGTTGCGCCGGCCGTGGGCGCCGCTATCGAGCTGGTATTCACCGTAGGTTCGTCCCCCAAGCTTCGCGCCAAAGCGGTCTTCTGCGCCCACCACGGTGACCGTGTTGAAGCGGTCGTTAATCGAGCCCACGACCTGCTTGAGGTAGGTCGCCGCTGTCTTCGAGATCTTGGTCTTCAAGCCGAGGCTCGCTGAGGTATCGCCTGACCAACGCAGGGCGCCAGTGGCCTGCAGGCTGAGCCACTTTTTGAGGCGGATCTCCGTGCCCAGGGTGGTGAGCAGGCGGTCGCGCCAGTCGCCGCTGCCGGCTGCTTGTAAGCCCATCTGCACGCCGCTGCCAAGCTGGGGATCGGAGCCTGTGGCGTAGGTGATGGCGTCCTGACCGAGGCTCAAGCGAAGCCAGCGGTTGACGCGATATCCCATCTTCATGCCAACGCTGTGGCGGGTGCTGTCCATACCGGTGGTGGTGGGGTCACGCGCAAAGAGGTGAGCGTATTCCGCGGCGAGTCGCCAGCGACCGCGCTGCAGATCGTAGCGTAAGCGAGAGAGCTCCTGCTGGACCTCGCGCATCATCAACGGGTCGAGTTGGCTGGCGCCAGGGGTCGGAAGCTGGGGCAGCAGGGCGATGGCACCGTCGTGTCGCAAGGAGATCTCTTGCTTGTCGCCCAGCTGCCAATCAAGGCGGCCACCGTAGCGCGTGCGCCCCTGGTCGAGGATGGTGCCTCCAGAGAAGAAGCCACGCTCCTTGCGATCGAAATAGCCGTGCAGCTGCACGGTGCGCTCTTTGACGCCCTTGAAGAAGTCCGAGAGCTCGAGGTCAGCGCGCAGAGCGTAGGCGTTGGAGTCTCCTGCCTGCGAGTCGGCGCTGGTGGTGGAGATGGTGTTCATGGCGAGGTAGGTGATGCCGCCATCCTCGGAGAGGTGGTTGGTGCTGCCGAATGACTCGGAGCGGGCAAACTCCGCTGACAGGCGCGTGGCCTTGCCGTGGTTGAAGCTGATATCTGCTCCGTAGAGCCGATAATCGCCGCCGAGGCCGCTTTGGCGCTTCTCGGTGACGAAGGTGCCGCCTAAGGAGAGCACGTCGAAGAGCGTCGTCTTGCCTTGCACCCCCCAAGCGCTGTCGCTCTGCTCTTCATCGGCCTCGTACTGGTAGCTGATCTCGATGAAGACGGGGTGCCCCGAGAGCATGGCCGAGGTAAGCCCTGGGTTGGTCGCCAGAAAGCCTGGGTCTGCTACGGAGCTGATGGGTGCGCTGAAGAGCATGCGGCCGCCGGCGTAGTCGATGCGATAGTCTTGCTCGCGGCTCATGGCCATGGCGCTCAGCTCGAGGCCCGTGTCGCGTTCGCGGACGATGAGGCGCACGCGCTCGCTGCCCTCCATCACCCGGCCGTGGCGGAGGTAGTAGATCGAACCGCCGGTGGCGCGCAGCAGGTTGATGTCTTGAGCCAGGCGCGCGTCGTCGCGGCTGTAGAAGGCCTGTAATTGCGTCCGGACCTTCTTCTTGGCGAGGGCCTTTCGCAGGTCGACCTTGGCTCCGTAGAGCGCGCGGTCGTAGCGCAGCAGGGACAACCCCTTGATGCCAGCGCGGAAGTTCCCCACACGCAGGGTTGAGTCGTCCGCCCGAACCAGGAGGTAGAGCTTGTCGCGAGCGTTGACGTCGCGCACCTGCTCTGCGCTGTCGCCGTAGATGGGGTAATAGCGGTTGGGGTCGATGACCTGATCGAAGAACTCCTCGAACTCCCGCCTCTTGGCGCTGTCGAGGTGGGCGGTGATCAGATAGCGCTTGAAGAGGTGCTTGCCCTTGATGCGCGCCTTGAGGTAGAGCACGGCGCGTCCGCGCAAGAGCAGGGCATCGGTATCCAGGCGGCTGTCACTGTGGTCCTCTGGGAGCTCCACGCCAGGCTGTCCGATGGCGCCTTCAGCGAGGGCCATCAGGAAGAACTGCGAATCAGAGACATGCACAGGCCAGCGGATCTCGCCGACGTTTCCGTGGCTGTCCTTGGCGCGAATCATCAACTCGCTCTTGCCCGCTTTCAGTTTTAGGCGATGGGTGAAGCTGCCATCTTCGAGTACGCGCACCTTCTGCCCGTTGATGGTGACGCTGTTCTTCGCGTGGGTGTGGCCTCGCAACGTCAGCGCGGTCGAGCGCAAGATCGCCCCACGGGGGGGGAGGTCCACGCGCAGGTTGGCTGCATGTACCGCCTCGCGCTTGGCGATGCGCGTGTTGGTCTTTTGGGCTGGTGTGACGCCAAAGCGCTCGCTGAGCAGTGCTCGCCCAAAGGACGCGAGGTCTTGGGGTGTGCGCGCTTTGCGCTTAGCAGGAGCTGACGCAGGAGCGGAAGCGGGCGCGCTGCCTGGTGCAGTGGCACTCGGCGCGTGAGCCAACTTCAGCGCCAGAGAAGCCCCGCCTCGCATCTCCAAGAGGGATGAGCCTTTGGCGGGTGTTCTGGCGGCGGCCACGCGTGGGGCGTGCAGGCTCTGGATCAGGCGTTGAGATCCAGGAGGGCCAGGTTGTCGAGCACGAGGCTGTGTAGCCGGCACGTCGCGTCGGCGAGAGGTGGGCACGAGCAACACAGCCCGGTGGCCAAGCTTGTCCTGAAGCTCCACCACCACCGCGGCGCCGAGCTGGATGGGCGCGCGTGTGCTGAAGGCGCCGTTTGTTCCGAGGGGCATCGCGACACCATCGACGCGAACGCGCGGCGTGTGACGTGGGCTGCTGGGCGCGGCCTTGGGTATGGCTGTGAGCGTGAGGGTCTCGCGGCGTCTATCGCGAGGGCGACGCCCCTTGGATTTTCGCGCATGGGCGCCCGCAGGCAGGGGTACGGCGTTGACGATCAGCTCGAAGCGGGTGGCGCTGAGCTTGCTGCGGGAGATCTGCTTTTCAAGGGAGGCTTTGGCGCCACGGAGTAGCTTCGCCCAGCGCGTGGAGTCGCCGCCCAATGGGGGAGCGACGCGAGCCTCGAGGCGATAGCGTTCCTGCTGGGACCGGCGGCGCAATGCGCGCAACGCGTCTCGCAGGCGCGTGCGGGCTTTTGTGACAAGGGAGCCGTCCCGGCTGGAGAAGACGCGCCTTCTGCGCACTCGGAAGGGGCGCAGGGCTTGCCCTGGCGAGACGCGGAGCAGCACAGGTGGTGACTGCCCCATATTGCCTCGCACATCCACCAGGGTGAGGCGCGCATGGTAGTGGGCGCCAGGCTGCAAGATGAAGCGTGCACGCTCATCCTTGCCATCCCAGGCGATGCTCTCGGGGAGGGGCGCCAGCCCACGCAAGGTGCGCTGTAGCGTGCCCTTGTCATCGCGAATGCGCAGGCGCCAGCTCTGCACCAAGGTCGAGGGGCAGCGCGCGGCGAGCTTGATGGGTGCGGCGAGGGTACGCCGTCGGTCGAGGGTGATCAGCTGTTCAGCGTCGGCGGGACTCTTTTTCACACCTGGAGCGCGCGCTTTCAAACCCAGGTCGACGTGCAAGAGGGACGTGTCGATGATCTTGCCTGCGAGCTTCACGCGACCGCTCTGGAGGTTGCCCTCGATCTTGAGCCGCTCGGGGGGGGCGTCGTCGTCGAAGGTCGGGGTGGGTCCGAAGCTGGTCCAGGCGCGGGCGCCATCGCTGCGCGCGAGCTCTACCAAGAGCGCTTGAGCGGTGGGCCGCCCCACGGTGGTGACGAAGCGCCCTTTGGCGTCGAGCTTGTTGACGTGTCCGTTGATGCGCGCCTCTGGTTTTCGGGTAGGCAGCGGCCAGCATTCGTCGTTCACGGCGAAGGCGCGCACGCTGGACGCACCGCCAGCGCCATCGGTAGAGGTCAACGTCAGCTGCGCGGCGTATTGTCCACCCTGCGCCAAGACCCACTTCTTGCCGAGTGTGCCATCCCAGAGCAGCTGGGCAGGTGGGTTACCTGCCCCGGAGAAGCGCTTGAGAACCTTGCGTTCGGCTCCTCGACGGCGCCAGATTTCTAGCCGCCAGCCACGCGCGAAGGTTTGTTTGGTCTCCAGCTCGAAGAGCACGGGCACCCGTTTGCCACGGGGGCGTGGCGCGATCTCGAGGCTCACTGAGGTCATTTTCACCACCCGGCCGTTGGCGGTGAGCGCGAGGGCGCGCGCGTCACCGGCGAGGCTGAGGGTGGGCACTACAGCGCGCTTGGATGGCGCCAGTGGTTTCTTCTTTTTCGCCGTTGGCTTCTTTGCCGCTCTGACCTTCTGCACGGCGACCCATGACTCCACACAGCGGACGCCAAAGCTCACCTTGGCAGGCAGGCCCCGGGTGAAGTGAATCACCCGCGACTCTGACGTCGTCAGCCGGCTCCCCGGACGCAGGGTGTCGACATCGATCTTCACCAGCCGCATGCCGGGATCGATCTGCCGCAGGTGGTATTTTCCATGGAGGTCGGTGATGGCGTAGGTGCCGTTGTCGAGGTAGACGCGCGCCCCTGGGGTGCCGCGCTCCGTCGATTGCTGGCGACCGTCGCCGTTGTTGTCACAGAAGACCTTGCCCAAGAGCAGCCCCTGATCGAGGTCGGGATCGGGCAGCACCGTCACACGTGCCTCGTCGCTATTGGAAAGCTTGCTGGTGAAGCCGTTGTCTTTGAGCACCGCCAGGTTGCGGTAGATTCCTTGCCGCGTGTCGAGGCCTACAGCGACTTGATAGCTTAGGCGCACCACCTCGCCCGCCCCAAGAGGGAAGGGGCCAAAGCGTGTCACACGGCCCCCTATGGAGCGCGGAGGGGTCTTGTCGAGGCAGACCTCGCTGCCATCCACGTCACGTTTGGGAATCTCGCTGCTGAGGCAGCTCTGCCCGGCGCGCAGTCGGCGCATGCGGCGGGTGGTGCCCTTGAGAAAGCGCAGGCCTCGAGGCAACACATCCTCGATGCCCACCCGTGAGCCCACAGCGAGGAAGTCACGGGACGAGCGATTCTCCACAGTGATCGTGTAGGTCACAGGATCACCGAGGGAGGCCCGGGAGCGGTCGGCGCGCTTCTTCAGCTTGATCAACGCGCTGAGGGGATCCACAGGGATGTGGTTGTTGAAGACGGCGTCTTGCTGGGACGCGATATCAAAGCGCAGGTAATATTTCAGCTGGGCACCCTCCCGCTTGGGGTTGGGTGTATCCTCGGGCACGACCTCGTTGTCGGGGCCAAGATCCCGCGCGAAGCCTCTCGTCGCGGGCAAGAGAGACGAAGGGAATTGCAGCGCCGGAGTTAGCGACGTCAGCGTGAGGCGATAACGCCGCCCCACAGGCGCGTCGAAGCGATAGAAACCGCTGCCGTCGGTGATTTGATCCTGCTGTCCCTGGGCCAGGAGCGCGCTGGGGACCTTCTGATCGGGAGCGAGAGGGTCCTCCGCGTCGAAGTAGAGCGTCACCCTCGCGCCGCCGATGGCGTCGCCCGTGACACCATTGTAGACGATGCCGCTGGGGTCCACGGCGATGTCGTATTCGCCGACGCGCCCGGCGGGGATCTCCACCGCTGCCACGCTGGCCATCTGCGCGCCGCTGGGCGCCAGGACTCGCAGTGCATAGGGGCCAGGATCGAGCCCCACCAGCACATAGCGCCCTTCAGCGTCGCTGATGGCGCTGGCCAGAGGCGCTGCGTTGCTGTCGCCGAAGCGCATGGCTTGGACGGTGAAGCCAGAGAGGCGGGTGTCGTCCTCACCGAGTTTTCCATCGTCATTGCCGAGGTCGCGGAAGAGCACACCGCCAAGGCCTCCGGCTCCCACGGCGCTGCCCACGAGTACGCAGGCCGGTTCGCTGCGCCGCAGGTCGAGGCCTGCGTCCCCTGAAAAGAGCGCGCTATTGCAGATGGAGGTGCCCGCCAACACATCTTTGTCGATGCGTGCGCGGAAGAGGAGCGTCACGGTCTCGCCGGCGCGCGCAGCGATCTGGGTGATCATCAGCCGTCCGCGTCCGTTTTCTCCGCCAGGAGGCAGCTCCACGGAATAGCGCGCACCTGGGGGGGTGACCAAGCTCCCGAGGATGTACTGCGTGCCCGCGGGCAGGTTGTCCACGACGTCCAGTTGCTCGTCCTCGTTGCCGTCGTTGTGCAGCGTGAGCGTGTAGAGCAGGCTGTCGTCTGCGTCTACGCGCCCACCGTCGATGTCCTTGACGGTCTTGATCAGGCGCATTCTGCGCACGCTCTCTCCCACGGCGACGGTGGTGGGAGAGTCGCCATTTCCGTCATTTCCGTCGGCGTCTGTGAGCTCGGGGGGCAGCTCGCGGCTCAGCAAGGTTCCTTGGTTGACCACCAGCGGCCCCTCGAGGATGCGCACCTGATAGCTGATGGTGCGGCTCTCACCTGCGGCGAGGGTGCCGAGGAGCACCCGCAGACGGTTGCTGCTCACGCTGCCCTCATCACCATCGGCCACTTCGGTCAAGCGTCGACCGTCGAGGCCGAGGCTGCCCGCGGTGTAGAGGGCGTGCTGGGCATCGATAGGGTCGAAGAAGATCACGTTGGTGGCCGGGGCGCTGCCTGTATTGGCTACCTTGACGCTATAGGCGATGCCCTCGCCGACCTCAAAGCGGCCGTCGCCGTCATCACCCACGGGCAACGTGCCATAGGTCTTGGTGAGGGTGCTCAGGCTTGGGCCTCCACCCACGACTACCTCTGTGGGGTCGCCCGTGGCGGCGGTGCGTGGGTCGTCCGTGGGCGTCAGGGCAGAGTTTCTGGCGGTGATCAGCCCTTGGTTGGCGATGATCGTGCCTTTGACCACGTCCTGGCGGATGCGCACGGAAAAGATCACCGTGGATGCGTTATCAGCGCCAACGCTCACCGAGCCTGCGGCGGCGTTTGGCGAGCTCACGGCCAATCCTCTGGCGAAGGGGCTCTCACCCCCATCAGGCACACGGGCGCCGTTGTGACGGGCGGAGCCCGGCACATAATCGGTGTGCGCAGGGATGGCGTCGAAGAGGCGCGTGTTGGTGGCCTCGGCGGTGCCTTGGTTCACAACGCGGATCGTATACGTCAGCATGTCGCCCGCTGCTACCTGTCCACCGTTGACGTCCAGCACCCTCTTGGTGCTGCCCACGAACGAGGGACGGGAGACCACCGTGACTTTTGTGGCGTCGTCGTTTTCGGGCGTTCGTGGGTCGTCCGATCGCTCATCGAGCTCTCCCCGCACGTGTAGTGTGGCTTGGTTTTCCACCACCGTGCCGTGGGCGAGGGGCGTGATGACGCGTGCGCTGAAGGTGAGGGTGACCTCTCCGCCCGGTTCGATGCGGGCGAGCTCCGGTGTGCGATCGCTCGTCCAGCGTACCAGCTGATTGGGGCGCTCAAAGCGGCCGCCCTGACCAGGCACGATATTCGTGAGGTCCTCTGAGATGGGGTCTCTGACCTCTGCGCCCAGGGCATAGGCTGTGCCCGTGTTGCGCACCACCAGCGTGTAGGTGAGCTGATCGCCGGGCTCCACCTCGCCGCCGTTGTCGTCGCGCACGCTCTTGGTGAACTGCTCCAAATCGACGCGCGCTTCCACGCGCAGCGAAGTAGGGTCGTCCTCGGCGGGCGTGCTGGGATCATCAGAACGCTCGCGGCTGCCTGGGGCGCCCGCGCGTTCGGCGGTGGCTTGGTTGTCGATGGTGGCGCCGTCGCGGGCATCCTCTCGCACGCGGGCGCTGAAGCGCAGGGTCACGCGTTGCCCCATCGCCAGGCGGGGCAAGGTCCAGCTCACCTCCCGGCGGACGGGGTCGTAGCTGCCGCCATCGAGGGGCACGATGCTGTCGAGGTCGTTATCCATGGGATCCACCACCAGGACATTCACAGCCTCCATCGTGCCCGTGTTTTGCAGGTTGATGCTGTAGACGAGGGTGTCGCCCGGCGCCACCACGCCCCCAGGGCGCGCGCCGCTCACCGTCTTGGTCATGGTGGACAAATCGGGTTGGCTGACCACCCGCACGCGGGTCGCGTCATCCACCGCCGGCGTGGTGGGATCGTCGGTGCGTGTCGCCCCCAGCCCCATGGCGTTCACATTGGCCTGGTTGTCGATGATCGTGTCATGGGCCAGCGGCGTCGTGACGCGCACCATGAAGCGCAGTACAACCTCTCCTGCCGACGGAGAGAGGTCTCTCACGTTCCAGGTGATGCTGCGCGTCGCTGTATCGTAGCGCCCGCCATCTTGTACGCTGGGGTTTTGCAGGTTGTTGTCAATGCGATCGGTGACAGTTACCCCGCGGGCAATGGCGTCGCCCTCGTTGCGCAGGCGGATGGTGTAGCGCAGGGTGTCTCCAGGCTCTACGTCACCACCGTTGAGGTCTTCTACCGTCTTGGTGGCGCCCGAGAGATCGGCGGAGGCGCGCACAGTGACGATGGTGGGGTCATTGGGCAGGGGCGTGCCCGGATCGTCGGTGCGCACGAGCTGCGGCAGATTGCTACCACTGATCAGCGCTTGGTTCGAGATGGGCGTGCCATCATCGAGGGGTTGGTCGACGCGTACCCGCACGTCGAGGGTGAGGCTCTCACCGCTGTCGAGGGCCGCCAGCTGCGGCGTGGTGGCAGGGGTCCAGGTGATGGTGCGCGTGAGCGGGTTGTAGCGCCCTCCCTGGCCCGGCTGGACCGCCCCGAGGTGCTCTGGAATCCTATCACGCACCCGCAGATCCCGCGCCGTGTCTGGCCCTGTATTGGTGATCGTGATGGTGTAGCGCAGGGCGTCGCCCGGGCGCACGTCACCACCGTTTTCGTCGATGACGGTCTTGGTGCTTCCGGAGAGCTCGGGCGCCGAGGAGACCGTGCGGCAGGTGGCATCGCCCACCGCAGGCGTCGCTGCATTGTCCGTGCGCTGGGCTGTGCTCAGCTCGTCGCTCTGAATTTCACCCTGGTTGCAGATAGGTGTGCCGTCGGCGATGGCCTCCCTCAGGCGCACACGGATAGTTAGCGGAACAAGGTGTGCAGCGCCCGGCAGCAAGCGCGTCAGCGCAGGCGTCGTCGCGCTATGCCAGCTCACCCTGCGTCGGGCGGCGTCGTAGCGACCTCCTGAGGAGGCGCTCACAAACAGCAGGTTCTGTTCCAGCACATCGTGCACGATTACGTTGTCGGCGGCGCTTTGGCCATCGTTGCGCACGTTGAGCGTGTAGAGCACCTCGTCTCCAGGTTCGAGCAGGTCACCGTTGACGTCGAGGAGGGTCTTGGTGGACGCCCTGAAGTCCACGGACGAGCGCACGAAGATCACGGTTGCGTCATCCACGGCGGCCGTGGCTGGATCGTCCGTGCGCACCACCGCGAGGCCTTGGGCGGCGATCTGCGCTTGATTGCTGATGGGCGTGTTGTCGTCGAGGGGCGTCACCACCTGGCCCGTGAAGGAGACCTGTCGTGTGGCCCCCGCGGCGAGGTTGGGCAGAGACCAGCGGATGCCCAAAGCTGGGGTGTAGGTGCCGCCGTCTTGCACTTGGATGTCTGTGAGGAGAGGGGAGACGATGTCGCTGATCACCGGGGCGACGGCTGCCTCCGTGCCCTGGTTGATCACGGAGATGACGAAGCGCACACGCTCGCCGGGGTGCAGGTCGCCACCGTTTTCGTCCACCGCGATCTTCGTACTGGCGCTAAGGTCTGGTCGACTGGTCACCGTCACGCAGGTGCTGTCGGGCGCGCCAGGGGTGGAGGGGTCGTCGGTGAGC
>JAFCZD010000145.1 GCA_019314525.1 Deltaproteobacteria bacterium | reverse complement strand
CCCACGGCCCACGAGGTCCACCGCAGTGCGGGCCAAGCCGACCTTCATGATTTGCTCGCCCCAGCCCGTGGTGGAGCAGGCCCCTGTGTTGTTGTCGGCGTAGAAGCCGGCGCCGATGATCGGGCTGTCACCCACGCGGCCCGGGTGTTTGTTGGGTGTGCCTCCCGTGGAGGTCGCGGCGGCGACATTCCCGGCGTCGTCCACGGCCACTGCGCCCACGGTGTCGCTGGGGGTGCCAAAGCGGACGAAGGCGCGTTCAGGGGTGATATCCCCCATCTCGGCGAGCTTCTTCCAGCGTTCCCGTTCGCGATCTGTGACGAAGATCGCTGGATCGCAGAGGTCGATGCCTTCACTCTCGGCGAAGCGCTCTGCGCCAGTTCCCACGAGCAAGACGTAGGGGCTGTCGAGGACACGTCGGGCTAACGCCACGGGGAAGCGGATGCGCGCCACCGCGGCCACTGAACCTGCGGTGAGCGTGCCGCCGTCCATGATGCCAGCGTCCAACTCAACATCGCCGTCAGCGTTGAGGAAGGAGCCGACCCCCGCATCGAAGGTGGGGTCTTCCTCCATCACCTTCACGGAAGCGACGCAAGCGTCGATGGATGACCCGCCTCTGGCGAGCACGTCCCAGCCCGCGTGAAGTGACTCAAGGACACCATGGTGGTGGGCGCCCACTTCGCGGGAAGGAATATCCCAAGCACCCCCGTGTACAGCCAAAGCAGCAGGCATAGAGACCTCCGTGGAGAAGCTATTTCTTTTCGATCTTGAAGGGCCAAGGGACGTGAACACGCCGGCCCGAGAAACGAGGGAATCGTACGTTTTTGACCAGGCGCTCGACACAATGTGCGGTGGGCGTTTCGGCGTTGTCCCCCAAGGAACGCGCCTCTTTGACGCGCCCATCGGGCATCACCACCATGTTGATGGTGTAGTCACCTGTGACGCCAAATTGGTTGTAGCAGGTGTGCATATCTGCGCTGACGTCTGCCATGAGGCGGCGCACGGTGGCCTCGGGCAGCTTGGGCGGCAGCACGATCTTCTTCACCTTGCCGCGAGCGAGGTTCTGCGGGCAGGTCATATCATTGCGATCAACCTTGTACTTGCCCTTCATCTTGGGCTCGGCGGCGTAGACCGTGCCACTGCATTTATCGTATACGCGGTGACCCAGAAGCTCGAAGGTCAGCACGCCATAGCGATGACGGCGCCCAACCTGGGTGACCCCAGCCACTGGGCGATAGAGCAGATCTAAACGAAGGTGAGGCGCGACGTCGCGTTGAAATTTCTTGGCGCTCATCTTCTTCGGCATCACCGCTTTGGTCTCGGAGATGTCGATGCCAGCCAGGTCAAAGACGCCTCCACGACGGACACGGATGCTCTTGGGCTCACGAAAGAGAAAGAAGCGTGCCTTGCTGATATCTCCACCCCGACGCCCTAGCATCGGCTTGGTGCAGGTCAAGCAGCCCTTCACCTTGATCACCATTTCGGGTTTGGCGAGGTTTGGGGAGAAGCGCACCCCAAGAGGTCCGCCAGTGTCAACCTCGAAGCTCTGAAAGTAGACCTTGCTCTGATGTTGCGCCTTCAACCGTTCATTGAGCGCCTCGCAGAAGAGGCGTCGAAAGGGTGTGCGCTCGCGCTCACAGGTCTTGACGAAAGGCAGGAGCATTCCACGCATATCGTAGACTTCGACGCTTCGCCCGAGGAGCTTCTCGAAGCTCTCTCCTTGGGCGGCGAGCGCTGTCTCACCCGTGAGGCAAAGAAGAGTCAGCGCCAGAGAAAAACGGAACGCTCTCATCGTCCGCCTCCTTCGGCCAGGGGACCGTTCAAGGTGTTTGTGGACCAGACGCGATCCAACTCGATGACAACCCAATTGCGGCCAACTTTGCGAAGCTTGATGTTGTAGCCAGCGGCGTTGTCGCCGGAGCGGACCACGTCCATGCCCATGGTGGCCATTTGCCCGTTGGAGGCCCACACGACCTTGGGCAGGGCATCACCGAGGCCAGCACCCAAGGGATAGGGGCCGCCAAAGGAGACATAGTCAACGCCGTGCAGGCCCACCTGCTTGCGCAAGAGGTTCGCGCGGGTGCGGCGCAGAGAGAGGATCGGATCTTTGCGCCCATAGAGCTCGAAGGAGGGGCCGTCGCCTGGGTCTACCACCACCAGACCACGGCGCTTGAAGAAGGAATAGAACGCGAAGAAGCCCTCACGGAAGACTTTCTGGGTTGGAGTCAGCTTCTGCTTGCCAGAGGCGAGCGGGTTGACGTCCTCACCATCCTTGATGCCGTCGCCATCACAATCTGGGTGGGTCACACAGAGCTGTAGACGCCGCTCCACCACATCGGGCAGGCCATCTTGATCGCGGTCGGCGATGAGGCGCGCAAGGGGGATCTTCACGGGTCGTGCGCTGACAAATTTCTTGCCCTGGGGAATGCTCACACGAATTTGGGCCACTTGCTCCTTGAGGTAGGCGTCGGGATCCAGTGGCGTCAAACTCTCGTCTTCGGGTGTGGCCGTTTTGGCCGCGTTCTTCCCACGCTTTTTGGCTTTTGGGCTCTTGCGCTTGAGAAGGGTGAACGTGTCGAGATGGATTCTTCGAGCGGGATCGATCTCAGCCTTGGTGAGGCCAGTGAAGATGGGACGAACTCTCTTCCCGCTCGAGGGGTCGAGTTCGCTGATCCAAACATCGTTGTAGCCGCCCAGATAGGGCGAGAGGCTTAGTGCATAGCGCCGCCCCTTGGTGCCAGCGGTTTCGAGGCGTGCGTTCTTGGCGGGTTTCGCGGGGGGGGACGCGGGGTCCCAGTCACTGTCCACGGCATAAGACGAGCTGGCGCTGCGTGGTTGAGGATCCCATGCCATGGTGTTCAGTGCCGCGGTGGCTCGGTATTTCCATATCGGAGCTAGCGCTCCAGAGGAACCGATGGCTCCGAGGGCGACATACGCTCTCCGTCGTCGCTCATGGGTTTGGGTACTGTCCTCCATCAGCGCCTTGATCTGCTTGACCGCCCGCGCGTCCCGGATACGCGCCAGGGCGTCAACAATGGCGAGCAGTGGGTCCACGCCGTCAGGCGGGGACTTGTGGTGTGCTGAGAGGGCAGAGATGAGAGATGCCACCGAACGGCGGCTCTTGAGCAGGCCAAGGGCCTGGGCGGCGGCTTCGACAACATAGCCGTTGGCACTCGCAAGCGCCTTCGCCAGTGGAGTGATGGTCTTGGGGCCGAGGGCGGCGATCTTGTGGGCCAAACCTGGCACACGGCGCTGCTCTTGCTCTGCCTTGGCGAGCAACTCGGCGGCAAACTCCTCGGCGGGCACGCTGCGGCGCTTGGGTTGCTCACTGCGGTTGAGGCGGTAGGCGTAGATTTGTCCGTCCCCACCGTCGATGTAGACGATCCGCTGCTTGATAAGGATGCTGCGCGCTGGCAGGTCGAGCGCGTTGGCTTTGGCCAGAACTCGTTTATTGGGCAGGTCGATCAGGTGCACATAGCCGTTTCCGTCAGGATGGTAGGAAAAGAGGTAGAGGCGCTGATCGGCTGCGGCGGCGGCGAGGCTCTGGGGGGGATCGCCGAAATCGAGTTTGAGTTCGAGCTCTGGCTTGCCCTTGGTGTTGAAGAGCGTGAGCAAGCCCGTGCCATCTGCGACGCCAAGCTTGTCACCTAAGAGGAAGGGGCTGATCGTGGTGGAGGATACTTTGCGTTGCCACAGAAGCTTGCCCTTGAGGGCGTCTACCACATAGATCCCCGAACCTGACCAGCCTGCTTTGCGTCGCTCGGTGACGACGTAAATCTTACCCCCCTTTAGGATCGGAGGGTGGCTTACGCGGCCTTTGACCCGCAGCTGCCATTGTGGCTCACCGCGGTCGGGCGTGAGGCCCATCACCATTCCATTATCCGAGATATAGTAGACACCATCAGAATTGCCACGGACATAGCCAAGGGCGCCGGGAAGCTTGCGGGTCCACTCCACGCGGCCCGAGCGAGCGTTGACAGACCAAAGGTGAACGCCTGGTAGCCCAACGCTCTTGCTGGTGCGAATCATCGGGAAGATGATGTGGCGTCGGGAGCGGGCGATGCCGTTGAGAGCTGTCCCCTTGGTGGCGACCTGCCAGCGAGGCTTCCCTTTCACACTGATGGAGTGCAAATATCCATCGCTCGCGACGTAGATGTATCCCCGTGCAACCAGGGGCTTGACGGCGAAAGCCGCGTCAGAGCGGGTGCGAATGGGCCGATGCCAACGGACCTTGCCTGTTTCAGCGCCCACCGCGGCCAGCCGTCGCCCATTGTGATCAAAGACATAGAGCGTCTCACCCGCGAGGGTCATGCGTGGCGCATAGGCGTTGGTGACCCGAGGTGCCAACGAGGCAGGGAGTACCCACGCGCGTTGGAGGGTTGGGAGAGTGTCGGGGTGCACAGGCACCGAGGTTTTGGCAGCAGCAGCCTCGGCTGAAAGCGCTACGACGAGGACGCAATAGAGCGAAATACGGACCTTCATAGCCTTGGGAGTTAGCACTTTTGACGCCCTGAGCCAAGGGCGCTGCGTGGCGATCAAGACCGTTCAGCGACGGGTCTTGCGACGAGCGCTTTTCTGAGGCTTGCGGCGGCGCCACAGAGGAAGAATAGGGTGTCGCCATCTGAGGCTTGCGGCGGCGCCACAGAGGAAGAATAGGGTGTCGCCACAGGGGTAAAATAAAGAGCAAGCCCAGGCTGCCGAGGAGGCAGAGATTGGCGAAGAGGTCTCCCACGAGGGTGTAGATGGTGGGGCCGCCTGGCATCATCGCTACAGGGTGGAGGATGGTGTCTGGGGGGACGACCCCTTCGATCACCGGATCGTGGGCTTTGGTCTCGACGCGGACCCGTCCGGTGGCGTCAATGATGGTGCTCACTCCAGTGTTGACGGCCCGGACGAGGTCTAGTCTTAACTCGATGGCACGATACACAGAGAGCGCCATGTGCTGATGGGGTTCGGCGGTGGTACCAAACCAGGCGTCATTGGTGATGTTTATCATGAGGTTGGGGCGTAAGGCCGCCAAACGTCGAGTGAAAGACGGGATGATGTCTTCGTAGCAGACCAAGGGGCCAATGCGGTGGTCTCCCAAGGGGAAGACGGTGGGCTCTGTTCCGCGCGCGAAGTGAGAAGCGGCGGGGAACCACTTCTTGAAGCTCGGTACCTTATCGTAGAAGGGGATGTACTCCCCGAAAAGCATGAGATAATTCTTGTCGAAGCGTGCTGCGATCTTCCCCTGAGGGGTCATCAGCAAGGCAGAGTTGTAGGGGTGGGGGCTGCCACGTGTGTAGGTTAATGCCCCGAAGAGTAACGGAACATTCAAGCCCTGCATCACCCGCCTGGGGTCTTGTGGGGGAAAATCCGTCGTTCGCGAGCGCTCGATGGCAAAGGGATAGCTCGATTCTGGCCAGACGATGAGCTCGGCACCGGCGGCCTGAAGCTTTCGAGAGACATCGAGGTGCAGGCGTAGGTGGTCGAGCGCCAGGTTTCGGTGCCCCTTCTGTTTGATACCGAGGTTGGCCTGAACGACGCCAACTTTGATCTTCTTGGCGCTCGCACGGGTGGCCTCGACCTGGTGGATGCGCACTTGGCCATAGGCAAAAGTGGCGACGATGAGGCCGGCGCCTGTGAGCAGCGCTCGCCGTGGCAGGGTGCGTTGGAGGAGGCGCCACTCTGCGATGTCGTAGAGCATGCCGTTGGCGACCATCAAGATGGCCGTAACACCTAACACTCCAAAAATATCAGCAATTTGGATGGTTGCAGGGATCCACGCCTGCGTAATGGCTAGATACCAGGGAAAGATCATGGGTGTTAGCAGCTCTGCGCTGACGAAGAAGAGGGGCGCGAGGAGCGTCATGGGCAGCGTTGGAAAGCGATCGCGGGTGCGGGTGAGGGCCCAAGCGAAGACGCCGAAATGGATCCCTTGCGCGGCGGCAAGGAGCGCGAAGAGTAGCCAGGAGAGCCACACGGGGAGGTGCCCAAAGCGGATCAGGAGGTGTGGAATCCAGTAGAAGCCGCCGAAGTTGGTGATCCACCCGGTGAGCCAGCCCCAGAGAAAGGCGCGGCGGGGCTGGCTGGTGCGAATGGCCCAGAAGAGTGGGAGGAAGGCGAACCAGGCCAAGGGCCAGACGTCGAAATCTGCTGTGGCGAGGAAAATCCCACACCCGGTGGCGAGGGAGAGGGCTGCTTTGAGCCACGGTTTGGGCTCGCGCCAGGGAATGGGGCTCATGGCTTCATCCCTGTCTGCGCTCCTGTGATTGGGTTGCTTCTATTCATCGGGAGCGCAGAGTAGCCAATCGGTTGAAAGGGCTCAAGGGGCATGCCGGCGCTGTAGACTTGGGCACATTGGAATCGTTGCCCATTTCCGTGTTGGGGTGTAGTGAGCAGAGTGACGCTGCTATGCTTGAATTGGCGGGGTGTGATCATGGTTTGCAAGACGCCAAGTTGGCTGGGCGAAATTATCTTTCCACTTGGGCCACGAGCCATCACGGGTGGCCGCGTTTCTCGTCGTCGCCTTGGCACCATGGCTCCTTCTCGCACTTTGCTCGCCGGACGTCTTATGCCCCAACTTGCCAAGCTCACTTCGACTAGCCTCCTCGGGCGGTTGGCATTGGCGAGCGTGCTGCTGAGTGCTTGTGCCACGACACAGGAGCAGGGCGTGGTGGTTGGACCCTCCCTGCGGCCGGTGCGAGGCGAGGTGGTGTTGGCCGATGGGAAGGTGGTGGCTGACGCAAGGCTGGCGCTTCGTTGTGGGGAGAAGGTTCATCACACTCAGACCAACTCCCATGGACGGTTCTTTTTGGCTGGGGTGGCGAGTCGATCTGGGTGTCAGGCGTGGCTTCACCATGAGGGGGCTCGACATCCAAGGGCTCAGTGGAGGGTGGAACTCACGAGCAATGTGCTGCGTCTCAAGAGCGTGCTTCGCCTGGTTGTGAGGCCTTCACATCGCCTCAGCTTACGTTTGGCGGGTCCTGGTGCGGCACGGGTGGACCTCTTGCTCGATGAAAGCTTGGACGACACCTTGGGTCTCCGGCCATGGGAGCACGGACGGAAGCTCGAATATTTGCACCCTAGATGGGGGCGGCTTGTTTTTCGTCTTACTGTCGAGAAGGGGCGATTGAGGCTGAATTCGGTGGAATCACTGCCCAAAGCGTGGCGTGTGGCTCGCTCGCAGGTGGTGCGCCTGGCGACGTTGCCACCGGCCCTACGGCGCCCTGCTCGCGTGCTCGACCGTCTGGGCTTGGAGCTTTGGCGAGGGGGTAAGGTGCATCGTCTTGGGAAGCTGATGGGGGAGCGCACAGTGGTTTGGATGGGGCGCTGCGACCAGCTGAAAACGGCTCTCGTTCGAGACCTGGCTGGGCTCGAGGCGAGCCGGGGGCTGTGGGGGCTGAGGACAGTGGTGGTGCTTGGGGATCGTTGCGGGGCAGGGAAGAGAGATCGAATGGAAGGCCCATCTGCGGCCTATTTGGGTGGGGCTGAAGCTAGGTGGGCGTTCGAGGCTCCAGCGGCGACTTTGTTGGTGATGGGGGCTGATGGTTCTGTGGTGTGGCGGCACAGCGCCGGGGACGAGGTTTCTGCGGTGGGTTTGGCCATGACTTACCTGCGTGAGAGTTGGCCTGTGTTCACAGCTGTTGAGCGTGTGTCTGTGCGGAGCAGCGTGACGGTGTCGCGGGCGACGGTGACACGCTTGTTGGATCAGGCTGATGGCTTTGCCCGGCGGGGCGAGCCCAAGGCCGCGAGCGCTCTGTTTGATCGTGTGGTTCGGCTGTCGCCGAAACACGCTGAGGCGCGTCGCCGTCGCGCTTTGGTCAAAGCTGCGCTGGGCGACCTATGTGGTGCGATGAGCGATGTTCGTTGGTGGCGAGACGCCTACGGCGACGATTCTGCGGATGACCTCCTCGACCAGGTACGACGGACGATGGGTAGGTAGGACGAACTCAGGTAGGACGAACTCAGAGTCTTTTTGATGATGGTAGGTTCCACAAGCGGCGGTGAGCCTAGGTAGGACGAACTCAGAGTCTTTTTGATGATTGAGGTTCCACAAGCGGCGGTGAGCGGAGAAAGAGCGTTTCCTAGCACTGATGGTGCGTGAGGGCGTTTGAAGTCACAGGCCGATGTTCTCAAATCTCGGAAGAAATCGTAGAGTGGACGGACCCGTCCAGAAAAAGTGATGGGAGGAATGCTCGGCGAGGTACGGTTAGGCAGCCGCGCAGGGGATATCGAGCCCTTGGCGGAAGGCATAGGTGCCCTCAGGAAACTTCGCCACGCAATGCCCCTTCAGATGTTGCTCCCGAGCAAACGCGTAAGACACCCAGAAGCTCTTGAGCGCCTCGATGGCCTCTTTGCGCAGGGTGATGTCTGCACACTTGATACGGGGATTGAGCCGGCGAAAGGTCGGTGCGCTTGTGGGGCTATCAAAGGGGTTTTGCTTGCGCACCGCACGGCGCCCCAGAAAGCCTAACCCTGCGGCGGCTCGCTTCTGTCGATGCTTGGCTTCTTCGGCGGCCACCGCCTCTGTGAGGTGGTGAGCAGCGAGTTCCACAGACATATGAGCCAGGCATGGTGGTGGTGTTAGCTTCAACACCACCTCTTCAGGGAGGTTGTCACTAAAAAATACATGAGGGCGTTTGATGACGCGCTCCTTGCCAAAGTTGTTCGGTTGGCTACGAGGCCCAGGCCATTGGTAGCCATACATCACCAAGCCATCTTTCACCGGGTTGGCGAGGGTATAGGCATACGCCTCTGCCTGAGCCCCTTCGTCCACCAGTTCCACCACCTCTCGATCTGTGGGTGCCCAAAAGGCCCCCCTGCGGTTGAGGTGAACGTTCATTGCCCGTGCAATCAGGCTGTTTTTCTTCTGACGAAAGGCGGGATGGTTTCCCTCAGTGTCCGTTGACACCACATGATCGTGATTGGACTCCACCATATAACCATGGAGATCTACTCGATATTCTTGAGCGGCTAAGGCCAGGACATACTCATAGATCTGCTTGCTCATTGAGCAGCGGCGACTCTCCATATAGGTGGTGTTGGGGCGTACAGGCATGGGTCGGGTCATGCCTTGCAGCCACTTCATGAAGCGTACCACACCGCTTGGCGTGTCAATTCAAGGACTTGGCGACAAGAATATGGAATGGCGTTTGGTCCACGGTCCGGTCGTCCGAATGGCGAACCCATCGCTGTTTTTCTGGCAGCGGACGCTACTCTGAGGATGATTCGCGAGGATGATTCGCGGAGGATGATTCGCGGAGGATGATTCGCGGACGCTACTCTGAGGAGGATTCGCGGATTCGCGACGCTACTCTGAGGATGATTCGCGATTCGCCGCCGGAGGATGATTTGCCTCCCAACCGCTCCGCCATGAGTGGAGCGATGGGCGCGAGGAAGAGATCACAGAGACCATCAACCAAGGACGAAATGGTCTCCTGCGTCCGGTAAATCGTTGGCTCAAGTGCTGCCTGCCGGCGCCGTGAGACCTCGCTCAGCGCAAAATCGAGAGATCCCAAACGCTCAAAGAGCGCGCACGCCTCGCTGATATCCCCAGAGCAAGTCTCAGCTCGATCGCGATCGAGCACCCCCCGCAGCCAACATGCGTCTTCCGCCGACCCATGGTTCAGCGCATGCACCACCAACACGCTGCGTTTGCCCTCACCCACGTCACTCCCCCGAGACGCGCGCCCCTTGTCTCCATACAGGTCAAGCACGTCGTCTTGGATCTGAAAAAGCACCCCAAGGTGCCGTGAAGATTCCGCCAGCGCCTCCACCACCGTCTCCTCAGCCCCGCAAAGCTCCGCCGCACCAGCCAGCGGTAGCGCAAAAAGCCCCGACGTCTTGCCCTCCACCATCGCAAAGTAGCCCTCCAGCGAGGGCGCCTTCTGCCCCTTGAGCAAGAACTCACGCTCCTGCCCATCAATCACCCGCAACGTATCATGCAACAGACGGCTAGCAGCCCGTTCCCGCGCCTCAACAGGGACATCGAGGCGCTGCAACAAGAGCAGCGCGTAATAGAACATCGCGTCGCCGAGATTGATCGCCCGTGACGCTCCGTAGCGCTCCCAGATCGTGTCGCGCCCACGCCGCTGACGATCACCGTCCTGCAAATCGTCATGCACCAAGGTCGCGTTGTGCAGCATCTCACAGGCAGCGCCAAAGGGTAAAACACAGCCCGGCTCAGCACCAAGGCTCTCTGCGACCATCAAAGGCAGAAGCGCCCGCAGTCGCTTGCCACCTGTCTCAAGGTGGTAGTGGCACATCTCCACCAACCCCGAGCCAGCAGGCGTGCTCTGTTGTAAGACCTCGTCGATCAGCCTCATCACCCGTGGGAGTTCTATCTCCCTCAGCCGCATGAAGCGCTCGACGATCTGCCCGTTCTGCATCCTATCCCCTGTTGACACAGCCTCTAGGCCGCCTCGTGACGCAAGCGCCGCAACACCTTGCGCGCCGCATCAACGTTGGTCGTCTGCCCCTCAGCGATAATCTCAGCCACAGCGTCCACCTCACCCCCCACCGCTCCCGCCTCCGAGGCGATATTTCGCGCATGCAGGCGCATATGCCCGTGCTGAATCCCCTCCGCAGCGAGGGCACGTAAGGCGCCCAAGTTCTGCGCCAAACCCACCGCCGCGGTGAGACTCGCCAACTCTGCCGCGCTCACCACCCCCGCGATCTTGCGATTGACCTGCACCGTAGGGTGCACCCGTGCCACACCACCCACCACCCCCACCGCCAGGGGCAGAACCATCTCTCCCACCAGCTCTGCTCCCCGAACACGCCAGCAGGCCAGCGCCGTGTACCGCCCCCCCCGCGCCGCGTAAGCATGAGCACCAGCCTCCACCGCGCGCCAGTCCTGACCAAACGCAAGCAGGACCGCGTCTACGCCATTCATAATCCCTTTGTTGTGGGTAGCAGCCCGGTAGGGGTCACGCTCAGCAAACACCGAAGCCTCCTCGATGCCACGCGCAAGCTCCTCAGGGCTCTCACACCCCTTCCCCGCCAGCTCCGCCAAGGGCACCCGTCCCACCACGCGTACTGTGCGCCGATCCGTGAGGTTGGAGAGGATCCGCAGTCTCGCTCGCCCACCGCTCAGCTCCTCAAAGCGTGGCGCAAGAACCTCACACATGGCGTTGATCGAATTGGCCCCCATTGCATCGCGCACATCCACCAGCAAGTGCACCACCGCCATCATGCCCACAGGATCATCATCATCAAGGGGATCCAGGCGCCTCAGTTCCACGTCACGAGCACCTCCCCCCGCTCCCACGAGATAAGGATGATTGGCGTTGGCCCGCTCAATGAGCTCCTCACGAGCCTCGCTGATGGCAGCGGCCGCGGCGTCAAAGTCCGCCACGTCCAGCAGCTGAACCTGTCCAATCATCAGCGGAGCAGAGACCTCGCTCATGATACCGCCCCCACCGCGTAAGAGCTTGGCCGCGTGGCTCGCCGCGGCTACCACCGATGGCTCCTCGACAGCCATGGGAACAAGCCAATCGCGATGGTCCACACGCAGGTTTGCGCAAAGACCAATAGGAACTCCGAGCACACCCAGAGCATTCTCCACCATCTTGTCAGCTTGCTCAACACTGAGCCCTGCCTCACGTGTGAGGGCAGCGACGTCTTCAGGGGTGAGTTTCCGCGCGCGAGCCACGAGGGTTTGACGCTCTCTGAGGGACAACCGGTAGAACCCGGGGAGACTGCTATCGGTCATCAATCCTTCTCTCTCGTACACACGTCCTCATAGCCTCCCCCAAGGACGCGAACCTGCCGTAGCGCGGCGACATCACATGCGCCAGTGCAGAAACAGATCACTTTCAATTCATAGATCAAGCGCTCCAAGAGTTGCACCACAGCGTCCTCACTCTCCGCGGCTGCCTTGACGAGGGGTTGAGCCAGCGCCGTGAGATCGGCGCCAAGGGCCAGCGCTATGGCAACGTCCATCCCCGAGCGAAGCCCCCCCGAGGCCACCACAGCACAGCTCGGCGGCAGCTCGCGACGACAAGCACGCAAGGAGACCGCTGTAGGGACACCAAAGCCACTGAGGGCGATACCCGCAGCACGTGCGGCGCTACCCTCAGGTGCGCGGTAGCTCTCCACTCGAGCCCATGAGGTCCCACCCACGCCTGCCACCTCCACGCCCGCCAAGGGGAGACGCGCCAGCTTGCGCGCCGTGCGCCCGGAGATGCCCGCCCCCACCTCCTTGACCAGCACAGGTAAACCCAAAGCGTTGATGATCTCCCCCAATCGCCGCTCAAGGCCAGCGAAGCGTGTATTCCCTTCAGGCTGAATGGCCTCTTGGAGTGGATTTAGGTGAAAGTTGACGCCATCAGCGCCGACGGCATGGAGCGCACGCTCAATGTCACCAAGCCCAACGCCATAGTTGAGCTGCACAGCTCCAATGTTGCCCAAGAGCAGGGGAAGGTCGGGCGCCGCGTCACGTAGGGCATAAGTAGACGTCAGGCTCTCGTCGACGATCATCGCCCGTTGAGAACCAAGAGCCATCCCAACACCCACGCGGGCTGCTGCCCGCGCCAAGCGTGCGTTAATCTCTGCCGCCCGTGGAGAGCCTCCTGTCATGGCCCCCACCATCAGGGGGGCCGCAAGACGACGTCCCAGGAATGTCACGCCAAGATCAACGTCGTCGAGGTTAACCTCGGGCAGAGCATCATATTCGAGGGTCAGAGCGTCCAGCCCTGTAGCAACGCCCGACTCCACTGGGCGCTCGAGACACAGGTCGAGATGGACATCCTTGCGAGCAGGGATGGCTGGCTCTGTCGTGTCCTTGGATCTCATCGGCGACCCTTCGCTCATGTCTCGTTCTTGCGATCTCAACGCTGTGGTTTTATTGGGATGCGACGATCAGAACGCCGCGGAGTAGCGCAACAACGCCCGCGCAGGCCATAAATTTCGATAATTATGGTAGACGAGATAGAGCTTCCCCGCAAAGCCCGCACCCGTAGGGTAGTTTTCCGACCACCCAATGCCACGCTGATAATGCCGCTGTAGGTACGAAACACCGCGCGTGATCACGGGATCCACAAGGGGATCTCCACTGACCGCCAGCAGCCCCTCAAGAGCCCATGCGCTCTGGGAAGGAGTGCTCTCAGAGCGCGGCACATAATGCCCCACCTCATCGCTCTTGCATGACTCTCCCCACCCTCCGTCCGCGTTCTGAACGGAACGTAGCCACGCAGCGCCGCGGTCCACCGCCGCAGACTCACCCTCACCAAGACCCGCAGCCCCATAACCCAGCAGCGCCGCCCAGGTGCCATAAAGGTACGCAATGCCCCAACGACCGAACCAGGACCCATCCGCGCACTGGTCGCCGTCAAGCCATCGCAGCGCACGCCTCATAGCCACGCTTTGTCGAAGGTCACGCTCCTGACTCGCGATGAAAGCAAGGGTGCGTCCGGTCATGTCCGCAGAGCTAGGATCGATCATGGCCCGCCGCATATCGTTGAAGGGGATCGCTTCAACGAGTGAGCTCGCACAATCACGATCAAACGCCGAGAAGCCGCCATCTGCGTTCTGCATCGCGTAGACCCAATGCAGTCCACGGATGTGCGCCTCGTGTGCTTGCTCCCCACGAGCACCAGGCAGGTCGCGAATAGCGTCGAGCACGGCGCAGGTGTCATCAACATCAGGGTAGCAGCGATTCACCGCCTGGAACCCCCACGCGCTCCCCACCATCTCCGGATTGCGCGCGCGCAGATCATCAAAACTCCGGATTTCACGCTCAAGTAGATAGTCCGCAGCACGCTGAACCACATCCTCAGCGGCGGGCACCCCGAGATCTCGCAACAACCCACAGTTGAGCGCGGTGTCCCAGACGGTCGATGAGCAGGGCTGCATCCGTGGCTCCCCCTCGTGTTCGAAGATAAGCGTCCGCAGGCCCTCCTTCATCGACTTGATGGTTGACTCATCCTCTGGCCGCGCCAAAGCCCGCAGAGCAAACATCGAAAACACCGTGGAGAGGATATAGCTTCCTACCGTGCCATCAGCCTCCATGCGCGAGAGGATGAACTTCCGACAGACCTCGTAGGCGCGGGGCCGCAATGGCAACTTGCGCATAAGCTGCCCAAGGGGACGTGACCAGGCAAGCATCCACTCGGCGAACTGTTGCGCTGCCCCCTCGCTGGAAAAGGGGCGATAATGACGGGGTGCCAAGAGCGCCTGCATCTCTCCTGCAAAGGGATTTTCCATGGAAAATTTGAGCCCGCCGAGGAGCAACATCGCGGGCAAGTGAACCCGAGTGAAGCTCACAAAATCGAAAAAACTTCCCGGCACGCGTGGCGGCAAGAGCGCCAGTTCAGGCGGAAAGGTGGGCACCGCCGACCATGGAAGGATTCCGAGGGACGCGAAGGCGACACGGGTAAGATTGGATAAATGCGCGCCATCACGCTGCATAGCAAGGAAATCTCGCGCTCGCAGTAGAGAAGACGTGTCACGATCCACCCCCGCGAGGCGCAAGGCAAGAGTGGCCTCAAGGGTGGTCGAAAAGTCTCCTCCTTGATCGGGGTAGAGTTCCCAGCCGCCATTGGAGAGCTGCTTGCGAACGATCAGGTCTGCGAGTTGGCCGACCAAGGGCTGCTCAGTCGGGGGGAAAAGAACCTCAGCGATGATCGCGTAGGCCTCGGGCAAGACGCTCCCCTCGAGCAAATAGCGCCAGCTCCCATCAGCTTCTTGCTGCTCCACGACAACCTGGCGCACGTCCTTGAGAAGATCACGAAGAGCATGTAACGAAGGGGCCGGGGTCAGTTTGACAGCGGCGTAGCTCATGGATCACCCACTCGATGAAAAAGTCGAAACATCAGAGCACCCTGGATCGTCATTTCCCCCAGCCCAAGACATACCTGATCCCCCGCTGAATTGGTACAGTCCTCTTTATTTGCCTAACCTGGTAGAGCAGACGAGATCGATGCAAGCGATTCAGAGCTATGAAAGCCCCGCAAAGTTGATCCTTCTCGGTGAGCACTTCGTGATTTTTGGTGCCCCAGCCTTGGCAGTACCCTTGCTCGATTTAACGACGCGCGTCACCCTGCGGCAGGTGAACGCACCTGGCGCCCACCTGGGTGAGCTCTCCTGGGCCCCGGCGACCGACCCCCACCCACGCCATCTCGAAGCCAAGCAGCGGCGGCAGGCGCGGGGTCTGTTGGAGCACGCCATCACACGTGTTGCCCCCAACTCTACCAGCGGATTCCTCCTGGAGGCCCACTCGTCGATCCCCCTGGGCTACGGCCTTGGCTCATCAGCAGCCTTCGCGGTGGGGGTGACGGTCACCCTCCACGCCCTGCTCAATCTCCACCCTGATGCCAGCACCTTAAGCCACCACGCCCACGCCTTGGAGAAGATGGTGCACGGCAACCCCTCTGGCATTGATGAGGCGGTGGTGCTCAAGGGGCTGCCTTTGTCGCTGCGGAAGGGTGAGGCGACCAAGCTCCTGAAGCTCAGCTCCCCTCTCTCCCTCGTATTAGCCAGCGCAGGCTCTCCTGGCTCCACCCGCGAGGCCGTAGCTCGCGTCGCAGCGCTGCGTGAACATGCTCCTGAGCGCTTCGCTAGCTTGGTGGCGAAGGCAGACGCCCTTGGTGAGGCGGGAATCGCCGCATGCGCCACAGGTAACCTCTGCGCCCTCGGGGCGCTCCTCGACAGAGCCCATGCATTGCTCCAAAAAGTCGGCGTATGCCCTCCTCGACTTGACGACCTAGTGCAAAAAGCACGGCAGGCTGGTGCCCTCGGCGCCAAGATCACCGGCGCCGGCCTCGGGGGCTTCATGGTCGCCCTCGTGCCTCCTGAGCGAGTGGAGAGGGTCAGAGCCGCGCTGGTGGCCTCAGAGGGGGAACTAGTATTCTCCACCGTGGTCCCCGCCACGACAGGCAAGACATGATGGTGCGCGCTAGAGCACGAGCGCAGATCAATATCGCGCTAGTAAAATATTGGGGAAAACGCGACACCTCCCTCAACCTCCCCGAGGCCGGATCCCTCTCTTTGACCCTCGACGGCCTTGGCACCACCACCACCGTCGTCTTCGACGATGATGCGCCCAGAGACACCCTCACCATCAACGAAGAGGCCCAGCAGGGGAGCGCTCTGACAAAGGCCACACGGGTTCTCGACGCCCTGCGCGAGCGAGCGGGGCTCCGATCCCATGCCACCATTACCTCACACAATAGCGTGCCCACCAGCGCCGGTTTGGCGTCATCAGCCTCCGGGCTCGCGGCGCTCACCCAGGCCGCCGCGGTCGCCGCAGGGCTGAACCTCTCCCGCGAGGCCCTCTCAGCCACCGCCCGCCTCGGATCGGGATCGGCCTGCCGGAGCCTCTTTGGGGGCTTCGCCGAGTGGAGCCCCGGCAAGCACGCCGACGGGCATGACAGCCACGCCCACGAACTCTTCGGCCCTGACCATTGGGACCTGCACGTGCTGGTCGCTATCTTGGCCCGGGGACCCAAGAGCATCAGCAGCACCGAGGGCATGGAACACACACGCCGCACCAGCCCCTTCCACGCCGGCTTCATCGCCACCGTCTCCCAGGACCTCCAAGAGGCCAAGGCCGCGATCGCAGCGCGTGACCTGATGAGCCTCGCCCCTGTCGCCGAGCGCTCGTGTTTGCGCATGCACGCTGACATGCTCGCGGCCGATCCTCCCTTATGCTATCTGCAGCCCGCGAGTTGGGCGATCATCCATCGTGTGCAAACCCTGCGCAAAGAGGGCGTCCAGGCGTTCTTCAGCGCTGACGCCGGCCCCAACGTGAAAGTCTTCTGTACCCCAGAAGAGGTGCCTATGCTGCACGCCGAACTAGAGGCGATGCCTGGCGTGAAAGAGATCATCATCTGCCGGCCCGGCCATGGCGCTGAGGTCTTGGATCCAATCCCATGAGCGGGCCTCGCGTGGTGGCGCCTGGCAAGCTGATGCTCGCAGGTGAATACTCAGTGCTGCTGCCCAACGGCGTCGCCTGGGCTCTGGCCATCCCCTTGGGCGTCGAGGTCGAAGTGACTCCTTCTCCCCGCTGGAAACTCGTGCGCGAAGATCTAGCCCTAACCTGGACTGAGGGAGATCCTCGCGTGCCCGAAGCACTGCGCTTCGCGCACACCGCCATGGCCCTGACGCGGGAGCGCCTCGACCTCGCGCCGCAACGACTCTCCATGCGCCCAAGGGCAGGCGTCGAGACCGGCGCCCGCAAACCAGGCGTGGGCGGAAGCGCCGCCATCTGCGCCGCCATCTGCGCTGTGCTGCACACCATAGACGACGACGCCCTTGATGAGCGACGTGACACCATCTTCGAAGCCGCCCTCGAGGCCCACCGCACCGCGCAGGGCGGTCGTGGCTCGGGATACGATGTAGCCACGGTCGTCTATGGAGATTTGACGGTTTTCCACTCAGCAAGCCCCGAAGCGCCCGCCTGCGCGCGCGCCCTCCCCTGGCCCACTGGTCTCTACGCCCTGGCTGGAAGCGCTGGTAGCGGCGCCAACACCCGCTCCCTCCTTGGCCGCCTCGAAGCCCGCCACGCCGACGACCCTCTCAAGGTGCAAGCAGCGCTGCAGGAGCTCGCCAAGCCCGTCGTAGACCTAGAAGCGATCTTCAAAAACCACGCCATCACCGAGCTCTTCGCGGCGCTGAGCACCTGTCAACAGGCCCTCGAACGCTTCGACCGCGAACTCTCTCTAGGCGTGATCACGCCCGCCATCACGCGCCTGCTCGAGATCGCCGCCCATGAGGGCGTGACCGCAAAGGTCTCAGGGGCAGGTGGCGGCGACTCCGTGATCGCCCTCAGCGACAACCCCGAGCAGCTCCAACGCTTGACCCGCGCATGGCGCGAGACAGGGTTTGGGGTTCATTCACTGCGCCCTGCGCCAGGCATAGCGCTCCACCCTGTGACTGCGCGATGACGCTCCAACGCGACACGCTGGTCGCTTTGGCGCTCTCCTTTGTTGCCCTGGCCTTCGGCCTCGGCTTCTTCGAGGATGAACTGGCGACCTGGGGAGATAACGCGCAATTCATCGTGTTGGCCCAATCACTGGCGACGGGTAAGGGCCTGCGCGAGATCAACCACCCTGAAGAGCCAGCGCACCGCAAGTTCCCTCCGGGCTGGCCTGTGATGCTCGCTCCTTTTCAGCTGCTCAAGGGGCGCGCCGCGCTCCTTAGCATGAAGCTCTTGGTTCTCACGCTCTTCGCCGGAAGCGTGCCCTTGCTCTTCTTTCTGCTGCGCCGTTGGGGAGAAAGTCGCGCCCTCGCCCTCTCGGTGGCGCTGCTCTTCGCCACCAACCGACTGAGCCTGATCTTCGCCCACCAGATCATGTCCGAGGTCCCCTACCTGGCGTGTGTGCTGCTTGCGCTCTTCTGGGATGCACACCTCCAGAGAGAGGGCCAAGGGGTCGGCCGCTGGCGCGTGGGAGCTGTGGTGCTGACTGCAGCGTGGGCGATGTCTGTGCGCAGCATTGGTGTGGCGTTCGTCTTTGCGCTGCTCCTCAGGTGGATGTTCGCGCGGCGCTTCCGCCACAGCGGAGTGCTCTTGCTCGTGGCAGCTGCGTTCTTCTTTCTCGTGGCGTGGATGCGCAGCGGAGGGGAGAGCACGAACTATGTAAGCCAGCTGCTGCTAATCGACTTCTACAACCCCGCCGCGGGTACCGTGGGGCTCGATGAGCTCTTTGCACGCGTCATCTCCAATGTCGCACGCTACCTCCCCGTGCTGCTCCCCGACTCGCTGCTGCCCTTGGAGCACGCCCCACCCCTCCGTTGGGTTGCGCTGCTGCTCATCAGCGTGGGGCTTGTGCACTATCTGCGACGCCTTCACGTCGTGGCGCTCTATGCCATCTTCTATCTGGGCGTGCTGATGCTCTGGCCTCGAGCATGGGCCGTACACCGCATGGTGGTGCCTCTCTTGCCGTTCACGCTGCTCTTCGCAGCCAAGGGCTGCGCGCTACTCTGGGCATGGAGTGAACGCCTGACACGGTTTGAACGGCCTCGCCTCACCCTCGCGCTGCTCGCCCTGGCGCTCTCAAGTGCCTCGCTCTGGAATGTTCAAGACGCCACCACGCGCCCGCCTCGCTCAGCACCAGCCCGGGCCTACACCCGCTCACTGCACTGGCTGGCAGATCACAGCGATGAAAAGAGCGTGATCCTCTGCCGCAAACCCTACCTCACCTACCTGATCAGCAAGCGCAAAACCGTGCCCCTTCCACGCGCCCGCGGACGGCGCGCCTATGACGAGACGCTGAAGCGCTATGGCGTGACCCACGTCATCTACGATCGGCTGCCCTTGCCGGGGACCAAGGAGGTCTTGCGGCCGCGCCTGCGAGAGCAGCGGGCACGCTACCAGCTGCTCTTCGCGACAGGCTCACCGCGAACGCTTGTTCTGGGGGTGAAGGGGCGAGGGGCTCGCGGGGGACGACGCTAAGCGGTCTAGGGAAAGAAGATCCCACAGTCTGCGTCGGTGAACGACGAGCATTTTGAGGGGCAACAGCCATCCTTCAGCTTCGAAAGACATGCCGCTAGTTCACAGCAGTCACGGTCCTCTCTTAGCAGGCAACCCTTGGGGCAACAGCCATCCTTGTTGCCACACGTCGCCGTCGCGCAGAGATCACAGTCAGGATCGACCTTACAGAAGGGGTTGCAGCACCTGTCAGAGACGCATGAGGTAACAACGGGGTTGTCGCATTGGGATGTGCACGCCTTGCCGGAGAAGACGTCCGCGGTGCAATAGTCGCCATCATCACAATCTTTCACCGAGAGAGGGCAGGAGCCGGTGGCGCCGAGTCTGATCGCGGTATCACAGGTCTCACCCGACTCCACCACACCATTTCCACACACAGGGTCGCAATCACTGTCGGTGTTGGCATTGCAACCCTTGGGGCAACAACCGTCTTCGAGTCCACAGGTGGTGATGGGTTTGTAGACACACTCCGTCAGGCATTTGTTGTCATCGAGAAAATCGGCTGTGCAGGGCTCCTTATCGTCACAGGCCGTGGGGCAGGAGCCCTTGTCGGGGGGCTTGATCCCAATATCGCAGGTCTCGCCCGTCTCCACCGCGCCATTGCCGCAAT
>JAFCZD010000144.1 GCA_019314525.1 Deltaproteobacteria bacterium | reverse complement strand
GAACGCCAAGAAGATGTCGCGACCCACTTTCAACCCGGTGCGCTCAAGTTGCTCCCTCAGCGCCTCGCGGGTGAAGCCTGGATAAACCGTCGACTCGAGGACCACCAGCTGCCCACGCCGAAGGTGCGCCAGCAGAGTGTCCATGGCGTCCGTGATCATCGAGACGTCAGGGTCTTTGGTCTTGTTGAGAGGGGTGGGCACGCAGACGACGATAGCGTCAGCGTTACGCATGATGATCGACTCGGTGGTACCCCGCAGCTTGCCCCCCTCCACCAGCTTGGCGAGGCGAGCACTCGGGATATCACCAATATAGGATGTACCCTCGTTGATCAGGTCAGCCTTCTCTTGCGAGACATCATAAGCGATGGTGTCAAAGCCCGCCTCCGCTGCCTCGACAGCGAAAGGCAACCCCACGTAACCTGCACCAATTACAACGATTTGCGTCGACTTATCTTTGACCCGTGCAAGAAAGCTCTCTGCCTGACTCATCGGTCGATCCTCTCTGGGGCCCATCGCCCCTCACCGCCCCCACCGCCATCGCGCCAGAAGCTCTAATTCACCTGGGCTGCGTTGTACCACCAGCGCCCCCGCCCATTCAAGCGCTGCGCTGACGCATCGTACCGTCTGGGCTCTTACGGGCTTACGAGCGGCCCCCGAGTGCTGTATATTCGCTCGCCTCGCCTAGCCACTGGTTATGGCGGCAATAGACTACGAAAGGGCATGCGCAAATGACAACCAAGTTGCTCTGTGTCGCCGGAGCGCGACCGAACTTCCCCAAGATCGCCCCGTTGATGCACGCCCTCCAGGGCAATCCTCGTTTTGTCACCAAGCTGATCCATACGGGACAGCACTACGACGACGCGCTCTCCAAGATCTTTTTTGACGAGCTGAACATCCCACGCCCGGATCTCGACCTCGAGGTGGGTTCCGCCAGCCACGCGGTACAAACAGCGGAGCTCCTCAAGCGCTTTGAGCAGGTGCTGAAGGACGAGCAGCCCCAAGCTGTCCTGGTGGTAGGCGATGTCAACTCCACCGTCGCCTGCGCCCTCGCCAGCGCGAAGTTCTTCCTCGACGCGCCCTTCACCTTCCGCGGCGTTGAGCGACAGCGCCCCGTGATGATCCACGTCGAGGCAGGCTTGCGCAGCTTCGACGATGACATGCCTGAGGAGATCAACCGCCGCGTCACGGATAATATCTCCGAGATGCTCTTCGTCACCGACCCGGCGGGTGAGGAAAACTTGAAGAATGAAGGAGTTGATGCCGAGCGCGTCAACTTTGTGGGCAACGTGATGATCGACACGCTCCTGGCCGCCAAAGAGAAGGCCATGGCCTCCGACGTGCTCACGCGGCTAAAGCTCGAAGAGGGGGCCTTTGCGCTCTTGACCCTGCACCGGCCGAGCAACGTTGATGACCCCGCGACCTTGCGCGAAATTCTTGGAGCCCTCGACGAGATCGCCAAGGATGTGCCCATCGTCTTCCCCATGCACCCACGGACCAAACCACGTATCGCCGATACGAATATGGAGCTCGACCCAACGCGCTGGATAACCTGCCCACCTATGGGCTACCTCGACTTCCTCAAGCTCGAGGCGACGGCGAAGCTGGTGCTCACAGACTCAGGCGGCATCCAGGAAGAGACTACGGTGCTGGGCGTTCCCTGCCTTACTCTGCGCGAAAACACCGAGCGCCCCGTGACCATCACTGAAGGGACCAACGTCCTGGCGCGCACCAAGCGCGAGACGATCCTCGCCGCCTACGCCCAGGTCAAGGCTGAGTCGCCGGCGGGGCGCATCCCGCGGTATTGGGATGGCCACGCTGCCGAGCGCATCGTCAAAGCGATGGAAGAGGCCTTTGGCCCGAAATAACCGCTTGTTGACCTAGAGCAGGCTAATCCAGATGAAAACACGCGTCTATCTCACCATCGACACCGAGTGCCGCGAAGAACGCCCGCTGCCCGCGGGCCTCCAGCCCCTTGCTGGCTACGATGCCCGCATCTGGGGCCGCTTCGTCAACCAACGCCGAGAGCTGGGCATCCGGCTCCTGATGCACCACTTCGAGGCCGCGGGCCTGCGCGCGACCTTCTACCTCGACCCCTTCAGCAGTCTCCATTTTGGCGCCGAAGGCCTCGCTGAGATCGTCGGTGAAATCCGCCAACGCGGCCATGACGTGCAGCTACACGCACACCCGGTCCAACGTCACCCAGACTGGCACAGCCGCGACATCACCCCACCCTCGGATGATATGGCGGACTACTCCGTCGAGGAGCAAACCGCCCTGCTCGAGGAGGGCATGGATCTGCTCGTGGCAGCTGGCGTGCCACGGGAAGATCTCGTTTCATTCCGAGCAGGAAACTTCGGTTCCAACAACGACACCTGGCGTGCCATGGCCAAAGCTGGGCTAGCGCTCTCCAGCAACTACAACCCCTGCTACGCGGATAAGGGCATGAAGATGCACCAGGCAGGCCCAGCGGAGCAGCTCTTCGACACCCAGGAGGGTGTTTGGGAGCTCCCCATCACCACCATCCGTGAACCCAGCGGTGCCCCGCGCCACCTGCAGATTACCGCCCTCTCGCTGCTGGAAATGGCCGACGCCTTACTGCAGGCCCATCGTTCGGGGGCCAGCGAGGTGACCATCGTCACCCATTCTTTCGAGATCTATCACCTCGACGAGGCCGACCCGCCACGGGGGCGCTTGAACCACATCAACTTCTTTCGGCTCTGGGGCCTCTGTCGCTTCCTCGCCAAGAACAGTCATAAGTTCGAGGTGGAGACCACAGCCGACCTGGTGCGACGCCTCCGCGCACAGGACACCACAGTGGCGACACCTGTGCCGCTCCCGCTGCGTGGGCGTCGGGCCTTGCGCTACCTGCGCTTCGCTGAGCAAGCCTTCAAGCGCATTGAGAAGAAGCTCGTGGTACACTCACCTTTCGCCTAACCTAGATGGCGTCGGGGTCATCTTTCGTTTCTTCTGGTTCACGACTTACACCGTGAACGTCTAGGGGATCACTATGCGCGTCCTACACGCACTGCACCTTTCGCTACCCTTCATCGCTGGCTACAGCATCCGCTCGAGCTATATCCTGCGCTTTCAGCGGCAGCATGGCATCGATCCCGTCGTCGTCACCTCGGCGCAAGACCCCAACGGCGAGACCCGAGTCACCATCGACGACGTCGTGCACGTGCGCACCCCAGACATTCTCACGCTCCCGGCGGGTCTGCGTGAGGCAGAACTCATGCACACCATGTATCGTTCGGTGGACGCGTGCATCCGCGAGTTTCAGCCCGACCTCGTGCACGCCTACTCACCGGTGCTCGTCGGTCTCCCGGCGATGCTCGCCGCCAAGCGTCATAAATTGCCCTTTGTCTACGAGGTGCGCGACCTCTGGGAGAACGCCTCAGTAGACCGCGGAAAGTTCAAAGAGGACTCCCTGCTCTATAAGGGGGCGCGCGGGCTCGAGACACGCGTCTACAAGAACGCGGACGCGGTGATCACTATCTGCGAGGCCCTGCGAGAGAGCGTCGCGCCGCGTGTGGGTTGCAACACAGCCCTCCACGTGGTCCCCAATGGCGTCGAGGTCGAGCGATTCACACCAGCCAACGCCGACGATGAGACCAAGAAGAAGTGGAAGCTCGATGGTAAACAAGTGCTTGGCTATATCGGCACCTTCCAGCCCTACGAGGGCCTCTCCACGGCGCTCACCGCGATGCCTCGCATCGCCGCCGCCATCCCCAACGCGCATCTGATGATCACCGGCGCTGGGGGCGTTGAGGAGGAGCTCCGCGCGCAGGTGACACGTGAGGGTCTAGAGCAGCTGGTCACCTTCACGGGGCGCGTGCCACACGAGCAGGTGAAGGAGCTCTATGCCATCCCTGACCTCTTCGTTTATCCACGCGTGCTCACCCGCACCACCGCCTTAACCACGCCCCTCAAGCCCTTGGAGGCCATGGCTACCGGCAAACCCGTGCTCGTCAGCGATGTGGGCGCAATGTTGGAGTTGGTGCGTCCAGGTGAAACAGGCATGGTCTTCGAGGCTGGCAACGCAGAGGACTTCGCCGCCAAAGCAATCCACATACTGGAAGACCCCGCCCGCAGAGAGAGCATGGGCCAAGCTGCCCGACGTTATGTCGAACAAGAGCGGCAGTGGCCAACGATCATTGGCAGATACCCCGACATCTACGGCGCGATCCCCACGCGACGATGAAGCGCGCACAGGAGGCCCTCACGTTGGGTGCAGCGCTGCTCTTCTTCTCCGCCAGTGCTGGATGTGGAGAGAGCGACGCCTGCCTGGCCCTCGCCTTGCGTGAATGTGAGTGCTGCAGCCAAGAGTTCGTAGAGGACTGCAAGACGACCATGGAGTGGGCAAACGAAGAGACGCCTCCTGACGATCTCAGCGCGGAGCGCTGCGAAGAGGTCGCCAGCTTCTACCGGGGCTGCGAAGACACCAAAGCGGAGACCTTAGCGCTGATCTGCGTGCCCCTCGAGTGACGTCAACTACCTTCTAGCGTAGTGAGGCAACGCAGCGAGCAACGCAGCTATCGCGCAAGATCAGCCCCTACTCCACCAGCCTACAGGTTTGGCTCCGGCCGTCGCACACCGCCGTGGCTTCAGGCATGCCCATGGCCGTACACATGGAGACGAAACAGGAGGCCGGACACTCCGCTGGCTTGATGCTCGTGTGGAGAGCCGCGCAGCGACAGCAATCGTTTTGTAGCTGACAGTGCTTGTCCGAATAACAGAGGAGACGCTCGTCAGTCAGGAAACACTTGCCCTGCAAACAATAAGCGATGGGTGTCCAGAAGCCTTGGGTCGTGCACTGTGGCGAATCACATATGGCATCGCAGACGGGGGCACCTTCACCTACAAATGCATCGCAGACACAGCAATCGTTCGCCACGGTGCAGGCGACGTCATCACAAGAGGTGTCCCGACACTCTCCTGGATACGCCACGTTCACCCCATCGGCCTGCGCGTGGCAGGCGTTAGGATGTGTGCGCTCGTCGCAACCACACATAGGGTTGTAGTCGTCGAAGCACCCCACCGGGCGCGGAAGACAAAGACCCGGCTGTCCAGCGTCGAGAGCGCAGCTCTCGGCGTGGCAGTAGTCGCTATCCTCACAGTCGCCATTGTCGAGACACCCCGGCAGACACATCGGGTAGCAGGCGCTGCACTCAGGGCAACAGGGATCGGGAAAACAGCCCCCACAATGAGCCCCTTCGGGACATACGCTCGAACTCTCACAGCCGAGGGTTGGCGGACGCAAACAAGCATCAGAGATAGCGTCGTGAGTTGAGGCCCTGTCGCGCGTTGAGGCACTGTCGTGCAGAGCGGGAGCATCCGGCGCGCGACCATCCTCTTGGAAGGGCAAGGAGCGGGTTCCACAGCCGAAGCCAAGAACCACCATCAACCCGAGACCTATGATGGGCCCTACGGCGATGACATGCCGACGTTTGATCGCGTTCAGAATGCCCTACTCCTTCTCCTCGCCATCCTTTGTGCCTTCAGTCGCGGGTTCGGTCGTCGCAGCTTCGGTCGTCGCAGCTTCGGTCGTCGCAGCTTCGGTCGTCGCGGCTTCCGCTACAGCCACGGTGGGCTTGTTCTCTTTGGCAAGAGACGCGCGCACTGCGGGCCGCAACGTCTCATAGCAAAAATCGAAGACGTCGAAGAGGTCCCGGGGAGGCATGCCTTCAGCCGTCAATTTCTCGGCAATAGAGCCCACCATGGACAGATAGCGCTCATAACCTGGGCCGTCAGGCTTCGTAGAGTGCACCATGCGCGGCGCCATCCATTGCGCCTGCTGCTTGAAGACATTCTGACGCACGCAGATATGCACGTCGGGGTGCACCAAGCCAAGGGGCGCAGTGACGAGCTCCCAGCTCCCCTTCGCCAACCAGCTGTTGAAACGTGTGAGCCGAGGCACGATAGCTCCGTCTCCATAAAGCAGATCTCGGAGCGCCTCGGCCACAGGCGCCTGGCGGTCCTCGGCTAGGTTGCTGAGGGGCGCCAGCTTCACGGTGCTCACAAGGTCAGTCTTGGTCAACACGGCCAACAACGCCTCGATGATCTTGATGTGCTCATCCTTCGCGATCAAATCGTCGAGGACGCCCTTATCAAGGGCTTCACGCGCTTGCGCCACAGCAGGATCACGATGTCGCTTGAGACGCCGTGGGGCGCCGCTGCCACGTTTTCCGCTGAGCCACGCCTCGTCCCCAAACCCCTCGGGAAATTGCTCGCGAAAATATGCAATCTGAGCTGAGAGTGGGATCAGTGCGGTAGCCTTCCTCGTCCCTGACGCGCGAGACTTCTCGCTACGACCAAGAGCCCGACCAAGGCTCGCCAAGACTTCGGCGCTCTGATCGGCGGGGAGGTCAACCTCCTCAAGGAATTGATAGAAACCGTCCTTGAAGACCCGAAGCTGTCCATCTTGAAATTGATAGGCCCTCTTCTCAGGGCGCTCCCACGCTACAATCGCCAAGCCCCACTCAGGGCGCTTGGTGTGGTGGTAGAGGAGAGGGGCCTTCGGTTGTTCCAGCTCTTCACCTTCGTGCGTAAGGATCGTCACGGGCTCAAGCTCCTTTCACAAGCAGATACGAGCCCGAGGCTCTATAGCGCCAGGGCGCGGCATAACGTGCTCGTCTGCGGGACGCGAGTGGGTCAAAAGACCCGGGGGCAGGTGCAGCTTTGAATTTTGGGGTTAGCCTGCTGGGCGGGAATCACACACCTATCGTAGAATCATTCGTAATTACTGGAGAACTTATACCATAGCGTCAAGCAGGGTCAAGCGGTGTCTCTAGGCCTCCGCCTGAAGTCGCTTCACGATCTCCTTTTTGGAAATTTTTCCGCTTGTGGTGGTGGGCAGTTCCTCAAAGAAGACCACCTCATCGGGCACCATGTAGTCAGGGATACGTGCGCGACAGTGGTCTTTGATCGCCTCTGCTTCGAGGGTCCCCTCCTCCTTGAGCACCACCGCGGCGATGATCTTGTTTTCGAGGAGCTCATCAGGCAACGCCACCGCGGCAAACTCGCGCAGCTTCTCGTCAAGAGACGAGAGCGCGAGATCTATTTCGTTGAGTTCGATACGGTAGCCACGGCTCTTGATCATATCGTCCACGCGACCGAGAAAGTGAAAGACACCTTCGGCGCGGCGCGCCAGATCGCCTGTGTGATAAACGGTCTCGTTCAGGTGCGGCAGCAGCCGGTAGGGCTTGAAGGCCGCCGCCGTCTTCTCAGGGTTCTTGAAGTAACCTGGCGCGATGTGGGCGCCGCGCAACACCAACTCGCCCTGCTCGCCATCGGGCACCTCATGCCCTTCGCTGTCCACCACATAGGCCTCGGTGTTCTCGTAGGGCACGCCGATGGGCAAGGGCTTGTCCACGTTGAGGGTCGCCGGATCGATGACATGATAGAGGCAGTAGATTGTCGCCTCGGTGGGACCGTAATGGTTGTGCAGTGTGGCGTGGGGCAGGTGCTCATGAAGCTTCTTCATGAAGATTGGCGGGCACACCGCCGCGCCAGAGACGAAGATGCGCAAGCTCGACAGATCGTAGCGTGAAAAAACGCGCGGGTTGTTGACCATGGTGCCAAGGACCGTGGGCACGGTAGAGATGAACGTCGCCTTCTCCTTCTGCACCGTGGCCAGGATCGTCGTGATGCGCTTCTGATCAGGGACCATCAACATCGTCGACCCCGCCATAGCCATGTTGAAGATCTCCGTCCCGGAGATATCGAAGGTGAAGGGCGCCACGTTGACGGTGCGGTCCTCGGGCGTGAGCTGGAAGACGTCAGCACACCACTCGCAATAGCTGATGATGTTGCGCTGGGTGAGCATCACGCCCTTGGGCTTCCCGGTGGAACCCGAGGTGTACATGATGTAGGCCAGATCACCCTCGAGGACGCAGTTGCGCTGCTGCCGTGACGGTTCAAAGGCGTCCACTTCGGCGAAGGAGTGCAATGAACAACCCGCGGGGGCCCCCTCGATCGCATCCAAGGTGACCACGTGCTCGAGACAGGCGGGACATTCGGAGCTCTGGGTCAGCTCATCGTAGCTCTCGCGCGTGGCGAAGAGGACGCGTACCCCGGCTTCCTCTATGATTTGCAGCTTGCGCTGGAGCGGGTAGTCGACGTCCATGGGCACATAACAGCCGCCTGCTTTGAGCACGCCATATTGGGTGGCAACATACTCGTTGCACTTATCCCAGCTGATTCCAACGCGATCCCCCTTCTCCACGCCTAACTCCACCAGCAGGTTGGAGATACGATTGGAGAGTGCCTCAACCGTGGCGAAGCTCATGGAGGCGTCTCCACAGCCAAGCGCGCGGTTTTGGGGGAGGCGCATTGCGGTGTCCGCCAAATAGTCCGAGATCAATCGGGTCATAGCCTCGCTCCTGACAGGGTGTCGACTAGCTCATGCGAACTTTGCGCGCGGGCGACCCCATGGCCAAGGTGTCCGCTGGCACATCGGAGATCACCACGGAACCGGCGCCGACGATGGAATGCTCACCAATGGTGATGCCCTTGAGGATCTGGGCGTTGGTGCCAATCCAGGCGTGCTCTCCAATAACCACCGGCTGCATCTCGTCGTCCTGAAGTTCGTCCTCGTCGGCGCGCCGCTGCCAGTCCGAAGGGTGGCCATCGCTGTCTGCGATGCGCACACCACCTGCGACACTGGCGTTGTCACGAATCTCTACTTTGCGATTCACCGAGATCACGACGTTATGCCCCAAGAACACGTTGTCGCCGATGATCAGCTGTGGGCGGTCAGAGAAGCGCCCCGTGATCACGTTGAGCTGCCCGCTGATGGTCACGTTGTCGCCGATGATGATCTCGGCGTGGCCAAGGACATAGGGCACGCGCTCTACGGTCAGGCCCTCACCCACCTTCGCGCAACGGGCGCGAAAGAGCGGCTCGGCCCAGAGCACACCACGCAGCTTCTCAGCGGCTTCGCGGGTCATCACGTGGCCCATGTAGGCGGCGCGCGCCAACGAGCGCATGGCAGGGTTGTCGGGCAGGTGAAAATTCAAGACCCCTTTGGCGAGGCGATGGGCCAGGTGGAAGACCGGCCCCTCACCACGCTTGACCTTCAACGCGAGACGCTCGAACGCGCTCATAACGAGAACCTCCCTGACCTTCCTCTGTTCTAGGCTTCTGCTTGGAGCTTATCCACCAAAACGACCAGCTCATCGAGGTTTCGCACGTCGTTGTAATCCTCATCGGGCAGCCCGATGCCAAAGACATCCTCGAGCTCGAAGAGCAGCTCGATGGCCTTGACCGACTCCACACCCAGGTCACGAAAAAAATGTGCCTTGCTGTCGAAGTCAGGTCCGATATTTCCCATGGCTGCGACAATGTCGCGGATCTTCTTTTCGGTGTCGTTCATTGAGCTGCTCGATGTGGCGCTGAATCATTGAAAATGGAGAACGGGGAGCGTAGCAACGGGGCCGAAGCCGGGTCAAGCTCAACGCACCATCACCAAGGCCACGCGCGGACGGCTGAAGAACACCAGCAGCAGCACTGGATAGGCACAGCTGAAGACGGTGAGAAAGGCAAAGGGTATCAACTCGGCGATGCCCATGCCCCCAAAGGCCGCCAGCACAAAAAAGGCCGCCATGGCCAAGAGAACCACCCCACTCCAGCCCAAGGTCGCGAGGCGTGCCCAGCGCTTATAACGCAGCTGGCCGATGCCGATCGCTAGCAGAAAAAACGGCCCCAAGAGCCACGCCACACCGACGCAGATCCCTGCGCCTGCCTGCACAGAATTCGCTCGCGTCTTTGACTTTGAAGCTTCCTGACCCACCTCCGAGGTGTCCTCGGCCTCAGGAGCAATGGCCGCCGCCTGCTTTGCCTTGCCCCGACGCTCGGAGGCGACCAAGCCAACCACAAAACCAAGCATGAGCATGACAATGGTCAGGGAGCTGAAGACGATGGAGAGGATGCCGAAGACGCGCGGGATCACCGAGCCACCCACAGGTAACGGCTCTTGGGGCTTCGGGCCGCTGGTGTGCCCCGGTGGTGCGTAAGGGTTGATCGTGGTCATCTTCCTTCTCCACCTAAACGCTAATACGGCCCAAACCAAACAGCAATCTGGACTTGGGCCACCAGCACACCCTGGCTCTACCCTTGCGTCCACGCCGCCGCTCTGCTACCCGATCTGAGCGATGACCGCCATCAACCTTGAGAAGCTCGCCCAAGAGCACGGGACGCCGTATTTTCTCTACGATCTCGACATGGCGCGCCAGTGTGCCCACGCCATCAGGGCCGCCGCGCCCGTAGACCTCTATTATGCAGTGAAGGCCAACCCCTGCCCCGCTCTGCTCCAAGGGATGAAGGGCGCCGTGCACGGCCTCGACATCTCCTCCATGGGAGAACTCGAGCTGGCAGAGCGCTGCGGCTTCGCGCCCGAAACCATGAGCTGGGCTGGCCCCGGCAAGCGCGCCGCGGATATCGACCGAGCTCTCAGCGCTGGCTTGGGTATTTTTTCCATTGAGTCCCACGCAGAGCTTCTGCGAGTCGCCGAGCGCGCAAGCCACGCATCAACCTGCGCTCGTGTGGTGCTGCGCATCAACCCACGCCAGGTGCCACGGCCCTTTGCCATGAAAATGGGCGGCGGGCCCTCCCCCTTCGGTATCCCAGAAGAGGAGCTCGATGAAGCGATCACCCTCGTTCGCGCCCAGCCAGCCCTCGAGTTGCAGGGGATCCACGTTTACGGTGGCACTCAAAGCCTCGACCCTGAGGCGATCCTCGAGGCGGCACGCTCCACCCTCGCCCTGGCTGAGGGGATCAGCAAGCTGTATCGCATCGATCTACCGCTGGTGAACACGAGGGCGAAAGCCCCCTGGATACTCCGAAGCTGGCGAGAGCCCTCGGTGATACCATCGAGGAGACACGCTGCCGGGCCCAAGCGCTGCGAAACACCTGCTTCATTCTCGAATTGGGGCGCCATCTCATGGCACCGGCAGGGCGTTATGTGGCGCGGGTGGTGGAGATTAAGCAGAGCCGAGGTCGACGCTTCGCGATCCTCGACGGGGGCATGCACCACTTCTTTGCAGCCACAGGCGCCTTTGGGCAGGTCATCAAGCGCAACCATCGCGTCTCAGCCTTTGAAGCGCCCACGGACCGCCCCATCGTACCTCACGATCTGGTTGGCCCCCTCTGCACGCCCCTCGATACCCTGGGCCGCCAAGTTCAGCTGCCCACCCTCGCCACTGGAGACCTTGTGGTCTTCGAGCAGGCAGGCGCTTATGGGTACTCGGCAAGCCCAAGCGCCTTTCTCGGACACCCGCCTCCCGTCGAGCTTCTGGTTCAGCAGGGGTCGGTTTTCAACGTATCCGCAGCCGCGCTGCCTTCTTGACAAGCTGGTGAGCAGCCCGCACGCTCGTTCCACAGAATTTCACAAAGACGAGGCCAGGAATTGGACAAACGAGTCCGCATCATCAAACGCGCCATGGACGTCGTCTCTTCGACGGTGGGCCTCGCGCTCACAGCTCCCCTCTTCCCGTTCATCGCGGCGAGCCTCTACGTCGATTCGCCAGGGCCGATCTTCCTGCGTCAACGTCGCGCCGGCAAGCTGCACGACGAGAGCGAAGAGGGAGCACCAACCTTCGTCGAGTTTGACATGTTCAAATTTCGCTCGATGATCCCTGACGCAGAGCGGTTCACAGGCCAGGTGCTCGCGAGTAAGGATGATCCCCGCGTCACGCGCGTGGGAAAGTTCCTCCGCAAGACCCGCCTCGACGAACTCCCGCAGCTCTGGAATGTCCTGCTGGGTGATATGAGCCTCGTGGGACCACGCCCCGAGCGCCCGGAACGTCAGGTGAACCTCGCGATGGCGATCCCCTTTTTCGAGGAGCGCATGCGTGATGTGAAGCCCGGAATCACAGGGCTCGCGCAGGTAAGCCTCTCCTATACTGGACGGGCAGGCGACGACACCGAGATCAAGGCCTTTGAGGCGATGCTGGTCAACCCCTTCGCCTTGGACTTCGACACGGAGGGTGACACCAGCGAAGATGAAGACCCGGTAGCGGAAGCCGATGATATGCGGATGAAGCTACTCTACGACCTCCCCTACGTCGTCTCCCTCGAGCGCCTCGCCTCCTTCTTGCAGATGGACTTGAGCATCATCGTCAAAACACCGCTGATCATGCTGCGGGGCGTCGGTCGCTAGTGCTCTGTCTCAAAATCATTGAGCTGGCTTCTCGCCGCCCCTTAAGGAGGGCACAGGGCGGCTCTAAGACGCCTCATTTCGCATTCCTCTAGCCAAGACACTCTGTTTCATTTTGGCGCCGCCTCCGCGGCGCCGGAGTGTTGCGACTCATAGATGTGGGCAGGTTAGCGCACGCAGTTGTCGGTGTACGCAATCTCAGGCCCGTGCTCCACCACCTCGAAGTTGCTCACCACGAGGTCCTCTAGATCGCGCGCTCCAAGCAGCCCGTCCCACTTCGCGGTGGTGAATCGATCCGATTGGGCCGTAAGAGCGATGGTGCCGCCGTCGGAGAGGAACATGCCGTATTTCTTCAGCGCCTTTGCCACCACCTGCGCTCCAGGCTTCAGCGCTGAGATGTCCACGCCAGCCTTCAGGCGGAGGTGCACACCATAGGGCGGTGCATTGTCGCCCCCGCTCGTGGCGCTCGTGCTGTGGGTCGCAGGAGCAACATAGACCCCGTTCTTGATGCGGGCGTTGGGCAAGATGAAGCGGATGGCGTGCTTGATCTCGCCAGCCGCCACCTCATCAGCCGAAAAGAGCAGTGGAGCGATGGGGTAACCCGCGGCGTCGGCGCTGGTGCATTGGGCACCCCGACCTTCATCGCCATAAACGCGGGTCATGTCCCACACCGCCAAACAGCCTCCGTTGAACGTATCGCCCACAATATCAGCCCGCCACATCTCGTAGAGCTTGAGCGTGGGCTCATGCACCACGATCAGGTGACAATCGCCATCGCGCGTGCATGCGTAGCCATCTTCACCTTCGATAGCGCCCACAGCCGGGACGGGCACAGGATCAAGATCGCATTCAGGCACCCAGTGATCCCCAGTGGGGTTGAAGTCGCGAATGGGCGCGGACGCGCCAGCGCGGAGCACCTCAATGGTAAAGTCGATCTGCATCGATCCTCCACCCCAGCCGCCCGCGTTGTCCAACCAGGCAATGATCGCGTCTGAGTTTTCATGCTTGGGCGCCTGAGAATAATCCTGATACCAGACCGCTCCTGCGGGGAAATAGCCCCAGGGGACCGGCTGCTGCACACCATCGGGGAGGGGGGCGCTATCACGGGGAGGCGGCGTTGTGCCATCCTCCCTCAAGACTGGGCCGTCTGGCGCAGAGCCACCATCACGAGCCTTGGGCGTCTCGGTGCAGCCTCCGACAACCAGCCCAGCCGCCAGCGCTATGACAAAACCAGTGAGGGCTTTCATCTCGTGCTCCTCTAGTTCTCGGTCAGGACGCGGTCATCATATTCGATCTCGAAACGCAGCTTGTGCTTGGCTTCTTCCTGCGCCAACGCAAGGAAGGTCGCTTCCAGGCGCGCGTCGTCCACAGCACCTGCGAGATCGGTGTAGAGACGAAAGGCGGCCTTTTCCCGCTTCATGGCCAAGATCAACGCATCCTGATGGGACATATCAGTGGTTACCATCACGTCCACGGTGTAGTCAGCGACCTTCAGATCCATGACCTGACGCTCAGCGGGAATGAGGCTCTTGTCCTCCTTGATCCGCTGGAGACGCTTCTTATGGCCTGCCTCCTCCCGAGAAAACTGCTCGAACATCTTCTTCATCGCTGCGCCGTCCACCTTCGAAGCGAGCTCGGTATAGAAGTCGATGGCTTCTTGCTCGCGCGCGATGGCGTAATCGAGCACTTCGTCGACACATTCCCACTTGGTCTTCATGGCTTCCTCACTTCTCTGTGGCCCCAACCCTAGCACCTGGGGCGAGCGCGCAAAACGTCAAGGTGGCCTGAACCTCCGAAATCACAACAGGCTCTCAATGAGTTGTCGGGCGACGTCAGCCCAACCTTTGAGGGATGCCCCCTCACCCTCAGCTCCTCCAGGCGCAAAAGAAGGGCGCAACCACGGCTGGGAGCTCCTAATATCCAGGGTGAGGGCATGGGAGCCAAGACGTCCCGCCAAGGCACCTCCGCTGGTGCAATAAACGAGATCTACCGTTGCGCGGCGCGCCCCGGCCTCGACTCGCGCCAGCAGCGCCTCAGCGCTCGCTTCGGTGCACACCTCCACCACGCCCCGCTCCACCCACTCGGCCAAGAGCAACTCCGAAATTTCTTGCTCCTCGGCCAGAGGAGACACACCCGAGGCGTCCGCGAGGAAGCAAACATGCACCTTCAGCGCCTCTTGTGAGAGTTGGCGCAGGAGGCGCCCTACGGCGCTGCGAACAAGCCCCAAGAGCAGCACCACACGCTGCCAGGGGAGGTCTGCGTCCTTGAAGCGAGCCTCTGTGAGCTCAGGCGCCAGCAGAAAGAGGATCACCCGCTGTTCCCTCAGGAGCGCCCCCTCGTCTCGAGCGTAGTAGAGCAGCTCTCCCTCGGCGTAGCGCAGATCGAAAAGATCAAAGCCCCCCGGAGCGCCTGCGGGATCCATATACACAAGCTCGGACGTCACCAGGTTTTCCATGGACCCTGCGTTGGAGATGGCGGTGAAGCCACCCACCGGGTAGCGGCTCTCATCGTGGCCTTTGGTGTGAATGGCGCCACGTCGCCGCGGCCGGCGGCGAAGGTGCTGGGGTATACTGCGATCGAGCTGCTCTGCCGCCTCGACGACCTGTTCCGCCGCTAACCTCTGGGCCCGAGTCCCGAGGATACGCACGTTCTCCAGCGCGAAGAGCGTCTTCTCCGGGAGCAATGATGGGGCTCCTCGCGCCCCACGAGCCAGCGCGTCGAAGCAATCACGAAGATCCGCGACCAGGGGCGAGCCCA
>JAFCZD010000143.1 GCA_019314525.1 Deltaproteobacteria bacterium | reverse complement strand
GCCAAGGGTAGGTTCTACTGCGTCGGCCAGGGCTGCACCCTCTCCGAGGATTGGCATGGCGAAAGGGGCACCTTGGGTTGGCCCAAGCAGGGCGTCGAAGCCCACGGCGAGCGCGGCTTGTTCGTCAATATTGGCGGGCAGCCCCGCTGCGATCAGCGCGATGAAGCGCTTGCCCCCACGATAGAGGCCATCGGGTCGAACCTCGATCCTCTGGGCTTGGATGGACTCGCCGATGGCGTCGTCGCTGGGACTGTCTCCACCGAGCGCATCAGGTGCGCTGGACGGAGCGCTACACGCCGAGAGCACGATGGATACCGCAAGAGAAATGAGAGACCTAATAGCGCCGCCTCACTACCGTGGTCTGGCCACGCGTAATGCGCACCTGGAGCTTGAGCTTGCGGCGCGCGCCTGGACGGTGGAGCTGGATCATGTGTTTTCCTGGTTTGAGGGCGAGGCGCCCCCGTGAGGTGACGTGTTGCACCCAGCGGCCATCCACCGCGACGTTGGCAGGGTGTCGCGTGCGTAGCACGAGATATCCTACCTGGCTTGGTGGCTTTGCTCGCGTCAGGGTCGCCTCTAGGGGGTAGTTGCCCTTGTTTCTGGGCTGGACCAGTGACGACCACTCAACATATCCGCGACGTCTTATGGCGAGCAGATAGACGCGACGTGGTTTGAGGTTTCTGATTTGGCAAGGTGTATGACATCGGCTCCGTCCGTCAAGGAGGACCTCTGCACCAGAGGGGGTGCTCTTCACAGCGAAGCCAGGGCTCTGTGGTTTGGGCGCGGCGCTTCTTTTCACCCTGGCGTCGGGGCGCGAGATATCTGGTGCGGGGGTATCGAGCACGAGAAGGTCTTGGACCTTCTGGGTGCTCTCCGCTTCATGTCGAGCGTCAGTCGCGTGTGTGCCAGCGTCGAGGTCAGGCCCTGAGAGGCCAATCACAGCCACGATTGAGGCTGAAAATATCAGCAAGATGATCGCGGCGAAGAGCATCACTCGTTTGTGTCCAGTGTGACGAGGTCCCGTCGCTTTGGGCATGGTTGGCCCAAGGTAGGGTTGGGAGACGTCCCGCCGCGCGGCCATGCTGCCGATGCTCTCGATGGAGGGAGAGTAGGGCTCAACGCCGCTCTCAGTATGAGCGGAGGGCTCTAAGTGGCTGACGGCGCTCCTATGTGGGCGAGAGGAGGGTTCCACTGCGTTGGTTTGGCTGTGTTCCAGAGCAGGTGCGTTTCCCCGGCTGAGTTTGTCGTCATGCTCAAGAGGGAAGGCGCCTTCGTGGACCTCGTCCACAGTCTCAATAGCATCGCGCATCAACGCGCTGAGGTCCTGACGCTTGTTGAACGAGTGTCGTTCTGGTGGTGCGACCCAGTGCTCCGTCACCTCGTCTTTGTCGCTCAGATCGAAGTCGGGTGCCAGTTGCGTTACCGCGTAGGCAATGGGGGCCTTTTCCGATGGCTGGCGCTTGATGGGATCTCGAACATCGCTGAGCTCCCCATGCCAGGAGGCGTATGGGTCAAGTACGCTGGTAAGCTCTCGCAGGCCCCCTGAGAGCTCGTCCTCATCCTCGTGCTCGTCGAGAACCGCTGTTCCAGGGCCCTCATCGGGAAGATCTTCCTCGTCCTCAATATTCCAGATCAGAGGGTCGGGCCCACACTTTGCGATCAGCTCTTTGGCGAGGTCGGGGGCAGTGTACATGATGCCATTGTCGTAGATGATCCCCACCAGCGCTTCCTGCAGCTCTGCAGCGGTCTGATAGCGGTGGTCGGGGTTCACTGCGAGGGCTCGCATGAAGACCCCGTCAATGCCTCGCGCCATGCCAGGCTTGCCCTCGAGGGGAGGGATGGGTTGGGCGTAGATTTGCTCAGGCGTGGTCATGAGATCGGCCACGAAGAGCCGTTCGCCGCTGAGCAGCTCATAGATGCAGATCGCGAGGGAATAGAGATCGCTGCGGTGATCGATGGGCCGATCGGCGTAGGCCTGCTCGGGGGACATATAGCCCACCTTGCCTTTGACCTGGTAAAAGACGGACTTATGGGTTGATACCTTGGCGATGCCGAAATCGGCGAGCTTCGCCTCTCCTGCCATCGAGATCATGATATTCGAGGGTGAGATATCCCGATGGATCAGGTTGAGGGGGACGCCTTCAGCGTCGCGTTTGGCGTGAGCGTAGGCGAGGGCGTTGAGGATCTCGCGCCCCACGAGTAACACAGCGGCGGGCGAGAGGGTCTGACGGCGAAGCTTGACGCGGCGGCTGATGGTGCGCAGGTCTCCTCCACGGACATATTCCATCACGATGAAATAGTCGCTACCCGCGGCGACGAGGTCGATGGTGTGCACGATATTGGCGTGGTCAAGGGATGCTGAGAGCTTGGCTTCGCGGAAGAAAAGGTCGATGAACTCGGGCTGAGACGTGAACTCGGGGAGCAACTGCTTGAGCACCACCTCCTTTTCGAATCCCCCCATCCCGATCTTCTTACCGAGATAGATCGTGCCCATACCTCCCTCCGCGAGGTATTCGACGATCACATAGCGATCGATGGGCATTTCGCTGACAGGTGGATGTTCCGCTCCCATCATCATGCGGCTAAATATAGCTGATCACGGGCGATTTTTTGACTTAAACTGCCAAAATCGTGCGTTCGTCCAACTATCCACTCCAACCACTGCTGCGCCTTCGTGAGGAAATCCAGCAGCAGCGCGAGCGCGAACTGGCTGAAGCTATCGGCAAGGAGGAGTCTGCTTCCAAGGCCCTGATGGTCGCCCAAGACACCGAAGCTGCGGCTTCCCACGACATTTCACTGCGGCGTGAGGCTCAGGCGGGTCAACTCGGGGCAGCCCAAGTCGCTGATCTTCAGCGTTCGTCGAGCTACATCCGGCGCTTGGAGCAGCGGCTGGGTGAGCTTCAGTCGCACTCTCAGCGATGTCTCAATGAGCAGCAGGCGCACATGGAAGCGACTCGATTCGCCCGTGAGCGTGTAGCCGAAGCTCTGCGCCAGGCCGAGGTTATCCGACGAGATTTTGAGCGGTGGACGAGCGCACAGCGCGAGGCAGCACAGCGGCGGGCAGAGCAAGAGCTCGAAGATCTGGTGGTTTCTCGTTACGTCGCTACCCGTCCCCACTGAATGCTCGCGGTTTGCACCTTAGCTGAAATCTGCTAGTAAACGCGCAGGTTTGAACCCCCGAGGTTTTCCATGCTCAGTCTCGAGCAAATGACCGCTGATTTTCGGCTGGAGCCACACAAAGAGTACCGCCTGCTCGTGGGCTTTGAGTATGAGGTGCTGCTCTTCAGCGCCGATACGTTGCTCCCCTTGGGCTACGAGGGTGCTCATGGGCTGGGGGAGATTCTGCGCTTTGTCGCCACGCACCTCGGGGGCACGCTGGTCCCAGGGCGACCTCCTAACAAGGTGCAACTGCCAGGTGGTGCGCTCATCTCTCTTGAGCCAGGGGGGCAGTTCGAGTATTCCAGCGCCCCCGTGCCAACCTTCGGCGAGTGTCTCACGCAGCTACACACCTTCCTCCGTCTCGTGGATGAAATCTGCAGCCGTTTCGCTGTACATGCCTTCTATGGCGGGGCCAACCCGGTGCATAGGGTCGACCAGATCGGCCTCGTGGTGCCCAACGAGCGCTACCGCATTATGGATGCATATTTCCCCACCACAGGGGAATCCGGTCGTCGTATGATGCGTCAGACCACCAGTATCCAGGTCACCTTCGATTTTCGCACCCCGGAGATCGGTGCTCAGCTCTTCCGAACAGCGCTCTACGTGGCGCCCTTCGCCGCGGCCATTTTCGCCAACGCCCCCTTCATCGATGGGGAGCACAGTGGGCACCGATCCGAGCGCGGGAAAATCTGGCAGGACACAGACCCGGCGCGCTGTGGCACCCTCCCTGGCTTCACCAGGGGGGACTATGGCTTCACCGACTATGTGCAGCATATCATCCGCGCCCCCATGTTCTTCGTTGATAGCCCCGAGGGTGTCTTGCCAGCCAATGGCATGACCTTCGAGCAATTCAACAAGGAAGGTTTTCAAGGGCGCGCTGCCACTCTGGAAGATTTTCAGTTGCACAATTCTACGATCTTCGCTGACGCGCGGCTCAAGCGCACCGTTGAGGTGCGCAGCGTAGATGGCCAGTCCCCGCAGCTCATGCCCGCTGTGTTGGCCTTCCTCTCCGGGTTGCTGCTCTGTAACGAGATGCGTCCGCGCACCCTCGAACGCTTGGGCAAGCTCCCCATCAAGGATTTCAACGCGCTCTCGGCGAAGCTCGCGCGCGAAGGCCTCTCGGGCGAGGTGGTGCCAGGTTTGCCCACACGTGAACTGGCTCTCGAGTTGTTGCAGAGCGCGCGTGACGGGGTAGCGACCTGTTACCCCGATGGCCCAGAGGCGTTGCCCTACCTGGAGCCCATTGCTGATCTGATTGAGGCGGGAAAGACGCCGGCGGATGTCGTACTTGAGCGTCACCCTGACGCGCGTAGCTGGCTCTCGGCAGGAGCAGGGGACACTAAGGGGCTAAGAGGGCTTGACTCAAAGGCCGCTGGCAGGGCCCAAGCAACAAGGGTGTAGAATCAGTCAGTGATGGGTGTCGCTTTGAGTGCGGCCTTACCATCTTTGATGTAGACGCGAAATTTTACATCGCGGCACTCATAACGCTCCATCAAATTGTCGCGATTCTTGCGCAGTTTGGTGGAAAAACGCTCATAGCTGAGCTTCTCGATGTTCTCACCGCAGTTCTTCTTGATCTGCACGAACTCGTCATAGATTTCATGAAAATAGGCGTCAGGATCCTGGGGCTCGCTTTCGAGAGGTGCGAGCTGTGGGATCGCCATCAGCTCCTCGTTCATGCCCACATCGCTGAGGGACGCGCTCCCGCCGCTTGTAGTGACTTTGACCTGCAGGGAAGGAGGAGGCTGTGAAGGAGCAGGAGGCTCAAGAAGCTCGTCGTCGTCGAGTTGCAGACCCGGTGGAAGGGCCAATCCGCCCCCCTCGTCACTTTGGGACATGGGCGCCAGAACAGGCATCTCCAGCGCCTGCGGGCTATAAGGTGACATATCGGGGCTGCCAGATTGCACCATGGTAGGTGCTTCCTCATCGAGGGTTGTGAGGGGCGTCATGCCCATGGCGCCACCACCAAGCTCAAGCCCAGCTTCCTTCATCAAGCCCACCGAGGGGGCATCGTCAGGCGCCAAGGGCGGCATTCCGCCGCTGAGGGCGACGCTGGAAGCGGGTTGCGCGACGGGGAGTCGACTCGGCTCGCGGTCCTGATCGCGTTCGCCGAAGATGCCATCAATGTCTCTGCCCTCCTCCTTTTTCTCGCTCGCCTTGTCCATGATCTCATTGATCAGCCGAGCGAGCTCTCGCGTCCGCGCGGGATGGCGGTGATCTTGAATACCGCTGATATCGCCGTGGTGAAGCCTGCGGACGTCGTCGAGGAGCTTGTTGATGGGGCGCACCGCGTCGATTTGGGTGATGAGCATAGTGACCACCAAGACGACGAGGAAGAGGCCTCCTACGAGGAGCCAGACACCTGTGGTGAAGTCCGAGCCACGTAGCCGGGAGAGGGTGGCGAAGAGCGCCGGTGGCGGCGGGGCGGGCGCCATCACCGCATAGAATGCGTCATGTGCCATGGCAGATCCGGGAAGGGGCGCCATGACGATGATCTGTCGTGTCTTTCCCTCGCGTAGGGCAAAGGCTGGAGAGCGCCCCACCTTTATCAGCGTTTGGCGTCCTTCGCTGAAGCGCCGTGGGAGACGCTGGATTGACTTTGAGTTGATGGTGCTGGAGAGCAGCTTGCCGCGGAGGAAGAACGCCAACTCGATGTTCGCGAGGAAGGGGACTTCGGAGGCGAGCAGCCGCTTCTTCAGTTGTCCTGCATAATCCTTGTTGACCTCTTGCCCAATGATCAACGCACCCACATAACGGTTTCGCGCGCGGGAGATGACGGGCGCCGCAGCCACCATGTAGAGCCGGCCGTTGATGCTCCAGGTGTCGTCTCGCAGGTAGCCACGCAAGGCAGCCTCAACGACGGGATAGCCCGCCAATCCATCTCGTCCCGCGACGAACGGGGTGTGTTCGGGGTCGATACGAGAGATCTGTTTGCCCCGATAATCGACCATTACGCAAAGCTCGGGGCGGGCCGCGGGAGGGACCTGGGCCAGCAGCTGCATCACCACAGCGTCCGAGCGCGCCTTGAGCGTGCCAGCGTTCTTCTGCTTGGCTCCGGCCCGTTCGAGCACCTCGGCGATGCGACTATCACGCGACATCTCCGAGGCGGTGTCGATGAGCGCGCGAGCGTCCACGCGAAGCAGCATCTGCGCGTTATGTTGTACAAGGTCGAGTTTGTAGGAGTGGGCCTTGGCCAGGTCATTGGCGGGAGGCTTGGGGCCAACCAAGGCCGCGCCAAAGGCGAGGGCGAGGGCGAGGGCGAGCAGGAAGAGCCAGGTTCGCAGAAACCACATGATCAGTCCTTGGGCAGAGACTCGAGCTTGATATTCACTGTGGTCCTTCCGCGGACCGTGATCGCCTGGTCGTGAAACCATTTCCCGTGATACCAGACACGCAGTTTGTAGGTCCCTGGTGGGATGTCTGGGAAGTGGTAGGCACCGCTATTGTCCACCAAGGAGAGCTGCGCCTTGTTGCTCACGAGAATCTTGGCGCGCATGTGGGGGACGACGTCGCAGCGGACCTCGAAGGTGCCCTCGGCGGGGAAGGTGTGCTTGAAGGTATCCCCGGGCCCAAGGGACTGCGCTTTGAAGAGCTTTCCCTTGGTGGGCTCGATGAGGTGCAAGGTCCAGTCGCGGTTTTCGAAGCTCACGGTGGTGCCAGGTCGGATGGCGAGGACAGGTGGTGAGAAGCGGCCGTCTTCCATCACCAACACCGGGTTGTGTCCGAGCTTCTCCACCAGTCCGCTGCCTTCGATGGCTACCACCATGTCACGGCGGATGTCCACCAAGGGAGGAGCGGGTGGCAGGAGCGTGTTACGCAGGTTGGGCCAAAAAACACCAATGGCGTAGGGGGAAGGGCGCTCCGTGGCCTTGGGTAGCTTCAGCACACCGCGCAACGGGTTGGCATCAGCCCTTTCACTCAACGTGAAAGAAAGGGCGATGGAGAGAGTGATGAGCAGGCCCATGAATTTTCGCGGGCTGCCAATGGGGCACTTCATTGTGCCTCCTTGCACGCTATGAGTGAATCATGCTGGCAATTCGTTTTCTGTGATTCTAGCCTTCCAAGCAGAGCAGTCAATTATTTCCAAGGCTTAAAGGCCTTCCAGCGTTAGGACCCTGGAGCCCTTGGCTACGAAATCAAAGGCCATGACAACTAATTCCTGGCAGATCCGATAAGGACTGCATGCTCTTCGTCTTTCTCTTTGGTTATGTGGTTGGAATTGCTCTAGGAGCATGCGCGGGCTCAGGGGAGCATGGGACAGCCTCAACGCTTTGGGTCACCCTCTGGGCAGGGGCAGCCTTGGTGCTGCTTTGGGTGCTACGGATCCGCCGGCCTGTGGCGGTTGTGGTGCTCGTGGGGTTGGCCGGCGCAGGGGTCGCTTTCCTGAAGACGGAGCGTGCCCTGCGGCCGAATCTTGGTGAATGTGATGCGGCCCAGCACGTCAGCCGTGACCTCGTGCTCATGGATCTCGAGGTGACTCACCGCCCTCGGCATGTCCCCGGGGCTCAGGTCCAGCTCTCGCGCGTCCTAGGCCTGGAGCAGCGCAGGCAGGGCCGGGTTCAAAGAAGACGTCTGTGTGGACAGGTGGCCCTGTGGCGCTCTGGAAGTGTCTCACCCCTGGCGGTCGGGCAAACAGTTCGCGTGCGCGCGAGGTTGCGGCCCGCTCTGAGTGGCCGTAATCCGGGTCGGGAGGGTGTCGCCCTGAGACAGCGCATCGATGGAGTGCGGGCGCGCATCTACCTTGAAGAGTCGCAGATGGTGCTGCGTGAGCGCTTGGTTGATCGATCATGGTTGACCAAAACAGCCACACGTCTGCGCCACCTGGTGAAGCGAGCGGTGCCACTGTCGCGGGCCCAAGGGATCGTGATGGCTCTGGTTCTCGGGGAGCGCACGGGCATCGACGATCTTCAGCGGACCGCGTTTGCCCGGACCGGTCTTAGCCACCTCTTGGCGGTCAGCGGCCTCCATCTGGCGCTGGTAGCCCTTGGTGTCTACGCGGTGATTCGACGGACACTGCTTTGGGTCGGTTTTCTGGCCGAGCGTTACGATACACGACGGCTGGCCGCGCTGGCAGCGGTGGCCATGGCGCTGGCTTATACGCTCTTGGCAGGCGCTCCTCCCTCCGCAATGCGGGCGTGTGTCATGTCTTGTGTGCTCTTGGGGGGGCCGTTGCTGGGGCGTCGAGGTGACCTCTGGCGTTCTTTGGCCTTGGCAGCCTTATTGTTGCTCGTGCTCTCACCCTTGGCGCTCTTCCGTCCTGCTTTTCAGCTCTCCTTTGCGGCGGTCATTGGCATCGGTTTTTCCAGTCGACGTCTACAGCTCCTGGGGGTGATAGGCAGGCTGCGTCAGGCAGGAATGGTGGGCCGGCTGGGCGCCTTCGTGCTCACGTTGCTCACAGCATCCTGGGGAGCGACTTTGGCCACCTGGCCCTTGGCGAGCCACCATTTTGGGTTGGTCTCCTTGGCGGGGTTGGCGCTCAACTTGGTGGCCGTTCCTTTGGTGATGTTGTTGCTCCTACCCCTCGCGGTGGGGGGAGCGCTCGCAGGGCTGCTCTACCCGCCTGTGGGTGAGCTTCTGCTTTCAGGGGCGGGCGCGGCGGCCTGGTGGCTCGATGCGTTGGCGCAGACGGTGAGTGACATCCCGGGGGCTGCCTTGGAGCTGCGGCTCTCTTGGTGCGGGGCTTTGGCTCTCTGCGCTCTTGGCTTGTCATGTCTCGCGCCCCTTCGTCGTCCATGGCGCTGGCGGGGTGCGGCAGTACTCGTCACCATCATCGCCCTTGGCGCTGGCCCTGCATGGCGCTTGATTTCGCCGCGCCTCGAGGTGGTCTTCCTCGACGTGGGCCAAGGGGACAGCACCTTCATGCGTTTGCCCGACGGTATGACCTTCCTGGTGGACGCCGGTGGTAGCGAGCACGAGGGCTACGATCCAGGCGCGCTCTACGTGTTGCCCTACCTGCGATCCCGTGGCGTTCGTCGCCTCGACGTGGTGGTGGCCAGCCACCCTCACGCCGACCATGTCGGTGGGTTGGAGGCCGTGCTCGAGGGGGTCGAGGTGGGGGAGATTTGGAGTTGTTGGCCGGCGGGCCGCCCAGCGCGTTGGCAGCGCCGCTTGGAGGCGTGGGCACAGAAGCGGGGTATCCCTCTTCGCTCGCCGCGCCTGTTGAAGCGAGGCTCGTTGATCGTGCGGCCTCTATGGCCGCCTGGTGTTGGAGAAGGCACCTCCCCAACAACGTGCGGCGCAGAGGCGTTGGATACCAATGACAACTCCATCGTCCTGCGCGTGGAATATGGGCAGGCCGCTGTGTTGCTCACAGGTGATTTGGAGGCGCTGGCTGAAGAAGAGCTGGTCGCCTCGAGGGCACCCTTCCGCGCCAAGAGCAACCGACGTCAGCTCGTGCTCAAGGTTCCTCATCATGGAAGCGCCGGGTCTTCCACCCGTGCCCTGCTGCGTTGGGCACGACCGAAGCTCGCGGCTATCTCTTGTGGGCGCGACAATCGCTTTGGCTTTCCTCGCGCAGCGACGTTGAGGCGCTATGAAGAAGAGGGCACACCCCTTCTCCGTGTGGATCGTGCGGGGGCTTGGCGTGTGAAGCTTTGGCCCACTGGAGAGGTGGTGTACGAACCGATCTTTAGCGTGATTCCTTGATGTCTTGGTCTCTAACTTCATGGAAAAAGCCAACTTTAAAGTGGGCATAAATGGTCCCATTTTTGAGTGGACACCCCCATCTCCATCTGCTATCGCAAAGCAATCCCATGAGAACATGAGGAGTGGTATGGCACTTTCGAAAAAACAAATCCTCGACGCTTTGCGTCCCATCCAGGACCCCGATCTCGGGCGCAGCATCGTTGACCTCGACTTCATCAAACGCATCGAGATCAACAAGGGAGAGGTCTCTTTTGATCTCGTGTTGACCACGCCTGCTTGCCCGGTGAGAGAGATCTTCAAGCGCTCCTGTGAGGACGCAGTGTCTAAGCTTGCGGGAGTCACGCAGGTGAACGTCACGTTGAAGGCCGAAACCCGCGGCGCCCCCCTCGCCGGTCGACAGGTGCTCGAGTCGGTGAAGAATGTCATCGCTGTCGCCTCCGGAAAGGGTGGTGTGGCCAAGTCCACTACGGCGGTCAACCTCGCCGTGTGTTTGCAGCAGAGCGGCGCCAGCGTGGGCTTGCTCGACGCAGACATTTACGGCCCCTCAGTGCCCACGATGGTCGCTATCGACGAGGAGCCAGCCACCACAGCCGACGGGAAGATCATCCCCGCCAGCGGCCTAGGCCTGCGCTTGATCTCTATGGGGTTCTTTTTGCCACCGGGTAAGGCCGCGATCCTGCGCGGGCCCATGGTCTCAGGCTATATCACCCAATTTCTCAGCAACGTGGAGTGGGGAGAGCTCGACTACCTGATCATCGATTACCCGCCTGGAACGGGGGATGTGCAGCTCACGCTTTCACAGCAGGCTGCGGTGACAGCGGCGATTCTTTGCACCACACCGCAGAAGATCGCGCTGGTCGATGTGCAGAAGGCCGTGTCGATGTTCGACACCACCAAGGTCCCCGTGCTGGGCGTGGTGGAGACCATGAGCTACTTCCTTTGCGATCAATGTGAAAAAGAGCATCATATCTTCGGTAGCGGTGGCGGACAGCGCATCGCTGACTCTGTGGGAGTGCCGCTCTTGGGCCGTATCCCCATCGATCCCCGCGTGGTAACGGGAGGCGACACGGGGAGCCCCATCGTCAAAGAAGAGCCATCCTCGCCAGCGGCCAAGGCTTATGCCGAGGTCACCGGTGCCATGGCGGCGCAGCTCTCGGTGCTCAATCTTGGTGATGACGCGGGCGCGCTGGCCAACTTTTCACTCGATTGGGAGGCGTGAGCATGAGTGTCGCCAACGTCATGGGAGTGCGTCGCATCTATCAAGTGGATCGCCACACTCTCGGCATCGAATGGACTGACGGCAAGGCCAGCCGTTGGAGGCTGGCGCATTTGCGCCGACACTGCCCCTGCGCTGGCTGCGTCGATGAGTGGACGCAGGAGCTGAAGCTCGACCCCAAAAGCGTCGATGAAGATCTGCTCGCTACACGAGTGGAGTCCGTCGGTCGTTACGCCGTGCGCGTGCGCTTCGCTGACGGTCACGACAC
>JAFCZD010000142.1 GCA_019314525.1 Deltaproteobacteria bacterium | reverse complement strand
ATCCGACTTTAGGAGAGAATCATGATCCGACCCCTTCACGACCGCCTGGTGGTCAAACGTACGGACGAGCAAGAGATGACCAAGGGCGGGATCATCATCCCCGATAGCGCCCAAGAAAAACCCCTTGAGGCCCAGGTCGTGGCTGTGGGCAACGGCCGTGTGCTGGACAACGGCAACCTGCGCCCCATGGCTGTCCAAGCCGGTGACCGCATCCTCTTCGGCAAATACTCTGGGACCGAGGTCAAGCTCGGAGGCGAAGAGCACCTGATCCTGCGCGAGGACGATGTCCTAGCCGTGCTGGAGAAATAAGGAATCCTGTGATGCTCGGCCGGCGTAGACGTCGGTGGGCGCCCATTGTTCGCAGATCGTACAGATAGCGCGGTGCTCAAGAGCCCGCGATGGAGATGTAACCCATGGCTAAGCAGATCGTTTTTTCCGATAGCGCCCGTAAGCAGATGCTCTTGGGCATCAACACCCTCGCCGACGCGGTGAAGGTCACCCTCGGCCCGCGTGGCCGCAACGTCGTCCTCGACAAAAGCTGGGGTTCCCCCACCGTCACCAAAGATGGCGTGACTGTGGCCAAGGAGATCGAGCTCGAAGACAAGATCGCCAATATGGGCGCCCAGATGGTCAAAGAGGTCGCCTCCAAGACCTCCGACGTGGCTGGCGACGGCACCACCACCGCCACCGTGCTCGCCCAAGCGATCTTCACCCAGGGCCTCAAGCAAGTGACCGCTGGCGCCAACCCCATGGATCTCAAGCGTGGCATCGAAGCTGCTTCGGCTGAAGTTGTCGCCAAGCTAGCGAAGCTCTCCAAACCCACCAAGGGCAAGGCTGATATCGCTCAGGTTGGCACCATCAGCGCCAACGGCGAGATCCTCATTGGCGACATCATCGCCGAGGCCATGGAGAAAGTCGGCAAAGAGGGCGTGATCACCGTCGAAGAGGCCAAGTCCATGGACACCACCCTCGAAGTGGTCGAGGGCATGCAGTTCGACCGTGGCTACCTCTCCCCCTACTTCGCCACGGACATGGACCGCATGGAAGCCGTCCTCGAGGACGTCTACATCCTCATCAATGAGAAGAAGATCTCCAGCATGAAAGACCTGCTGCCTGTGCTTGAGCAGGTTGCCAAGGCTGGCAAGCCGCTGATGATCATCGGCGAGGACATCGAAGGCGAAGCCCTCGCGACCCTTGTGGTGAACAAATTGCGCGGCACCCTCCAAGTGGCAGCGGTCAAGGCCCCTGGCTTTGGTGATCGCCGCAAAGAGATGCTCAAAGATATCGCCGTCCTCACCGGTGGCCAAGCCATCACCGAGGACCTCGGCCTCAAGCTCGAGAACGCCAGCCTCAAAGACCTCGGCCGCGCTAAGCGCGTCACCATCGATAAGGACAACACCACCATCGTGGGTGGCAATGGCGCCAAAGCCGAGATCAAGGGCCGCGTCGAGCAAATCCGCCGTCAGGTGGAAGGCACCTCGTCGGACTACGACCGTGAGAAGCTCCAAGAGCGTCTCGCCAAGCTCGTGGGTGGTGTGGCCGTGATCAAGGTCGGCGCCGCTACCGAGACCGAGATGAAGGAGAAAAAAGGGCGCGTCGAGGACGCCATGTACGCCACGCGCGCTGCCGTAGAAGAGGGCATCGTCCCCGGTGGTGGGGTCGCCCTGCTGCGCTGCCAGGCCGTGCTTGACGAGATGAAGCTCGAGGGTGACCAACTGACGGGTGCTCGCATCCTGCGCCGCGCTCTCGAAGAGCCCCTGCGCCAAATCGCGATCAACGCCGGCCATGAGGGCTCTGTGGTCGTGCAGGCCGTGCGTTCCGCCAAGACAGACGCTGAAGGCTTCAACGCGGCCATCGAAAAATATGAGGACCTGGTGAAAGCTGGCGTGATCGACCCCACGAAGGTCGTTCGCACCGCGCTCCAGAACGCCTCCTCCGTCGCGGGCCTGATGCTCACCACCGAGGCGCTCATCGCTGACAAGCCTGAGCCCAAGGGTGATGACGCTGGTGCTGGTGCTGGTGCTGCTGCTGGCGGCATGGGCGGCATGGGCGGCATGGGTGGCATGGGTGGCATGGGTGGCATGGGTGGCATGGGCTTCTAGCTCGCCATCCCGGTCGGCTTCGCTTCGGCGGAAATCCAGACCACTGTGTTGAATGACGCGGGCGGCCTTAGGGTCGCCCGCGTTTCTTTTTGTGAGCAGGTGGACGAATCTGCGAATCTGCGAATCTGCGAATCTGCGAATCTGCGAATCTGCGAATCTGCGAATCTGCGAATCTGCGAATCAACGAATCAGTAGTCTGTAACACAACTCCCAATGGAGTGGTCGCAGTGCCCTGCCCTTGGCGAAATGCAAGGAGGGCAATGCACAGAGAGCTGATCACAGTCTGCGTTCCCCCATTCAGTCCACAGCTGATTGAACTCCATAGGACAGCCACAAGGAACGGAACTCATGACCTCCTTGGTACACTCTGGCTCACCACCTGACGTGCCTCCACACTGGAGGGCTTCTCTAAGCAGATCGGCATATCGCGCTTGAAGGGCCTCGCACGCCGCAGCATCAAAGTCGCACGCTCCATCGTGCAACACCGACACACCCTGGGAGTGAGCTTCGCAGGCGTTGCCATAGTCGTTGTCGTCACGTGAGCTTCGCAGGCGTTGCCATAGTCGTTGTCGTCACAGCCACAGACGGGCGCATAGACCTCGGGGCACCCGAAGGGAAGAGCCTCACATTGGCCAAGCTCACCCGCGGCGCTGCAGTGATAGTCGAGATTGCAAAACTCATCAGAAATACAATCACCATTGCTTAGACAACCACTGGTCGTACATGTGCCAGCATGCCGCACGTTGACCCCCACGCTGGCGGCTATGCAACCATTGCTGTAGGTTGTGCCATCACAATCACAGACAGGGTCTTCTACTGCAGGACACTCTTGTGGCCGCCCGACACATACCCCTAGCCCATCGCATCCATCGAGTTGGCAATAGCTCGTATCGGGGCACACGCTGTTATTGAAGCAGCCCTCTGAGCCATCAAGCGGAAGCGTACCATCGATGGCACCAAGATCTGTGGGTTGGGCCCCATCGGGCGCTGCCTGCGTGTCATGGGTGGCGCCGTCTTCGACGCCGCTGTCTGGCAAGGCGGGGAGCCGATCGCTGCAGCCCAACCCAATAAGCGTCACGCTCGCGACCAACACGAGGACATGAGAAGAACGGGACATAAAAACCTCCCTTCGCTGCCTATATTACCAGGTCAAACGAGGAGAGGACAGATTCCCACCCTGGATCTCTGTGAACCGCGTTACAAACATCGTGTATAGAGGCTATAATGGGCATGTCCCACGAACACAATGAGACGACTATTTTCCATCAGCCGTTGCTCTCTATGCTCTGCGCTCTCAGCGTTGCTCCTCGTCACGTTAACCATGCCGTTCACCAGCTGTGTACGCCAAGGCTTCCACCTCGACGATGCCAGCGTCATGAGCGACGCCTCGCCCCATGACACCTTGCTCTTCGACGCATCCCTCGACGCCCCCCCCGTGGACGCCCCCCCCGTGGACCTGATCCCCGCGGACACAACCGACGACGCGCCAGCGCTCCCTCCCCCCCTCATCGGCGAGCTCGACCCCTCTTTCGCTCAACAAGGACAACTGACACTCCAGCGCGGGACGGATACCAATATCTGCACCTACGGCCTCGCCACCGAGGCAGATGGCACCTTTTACATCCAGGGCCGACGTTATACGGGCAACGGCTACGCGAACTTCATCACCGCCCGGCTCCTCGCGGATGGAAGCCTCGACGAAAACTTTGGCTCAGCCGGCTACGTGCTTGAAGCAGGGAGTCCCTACAGCTACGGCTATGGGGTTGTTCTGCGCCCCTCAGGAGGGCTCTTTTTGATCGGTGACCACTCCGGCGGTGCGACGCGCAAAGATGACGTTCTTGTCTTCGCGCTGCTCAAGAATGGATTCCGCGATCTGACCTTCAACAGCACGGGGGCTGTGACTGCAGACTTCGGTAACACTGAGGACACAGCCCAGGTAGCTGCCCTCGACAGTCAGGGACGCCTCGTCGTCTGTGGAATTGCCGGTTACAACCTCGCCACCGCTAACTTCATGCTCTTACGCTTCACACCGGATGGAAAGACAGACACCGAGTTCGGAGTGAATGGTCGCGTGCGCCTCGATGGAGGCGGGATGGCAGCCTGTGTGGGAGTGATCGCGCTCTCTAACGACGAGATCGTAGCGGTGGGCCACTCCAAAGCCACCACAGACGTCAACAACAACGGGTTCTTTGTGCACCTGGCTCCCGATGGATCCTCCCTCTTTAGTGACGGCAGCGCCTACCGAACCTACCCTCACGCAGGTGGCTTGGCCCTCCGTGCGGTGGAAGCGGCTGATGATGGTTCCCTCATCGCGGTGGGCGGCTTTGGCGGCACCCCACCCTCCATGGCCCTGCTGCGGCTCGATGGTGACGGTGGTCTGGTTTCAGATTTTGGAGAGGGGGGTACGCTCAAGATCAACATCGGCGGCAATGACAGCGCCAAAGCCCTCTCCCTCGCCCCAGATGGTCGCATTGTTATCGGCGGCAGCAGCGACAGGGAGGGCAGCAAGGATTTCGCCTTCGCTCGGGTAACCGCCGCTGGGCAACTCGATGTGAGCTTTGGCCAAGGGGGTAGCTTGGTGGTGGATTTCAGTGGTGGGGCCGACTCCCTGGGGGCCATCGCGCACCTCGAAGATGGGCGCCTATTGGCCATGGGTTACACAGACGATGGGACGATCAAGAAACCAGCTGTGTTGCGGCTCCGCTGAGCAGCACTGATCAAGCGTGGCGGCGGGAATACTTCTTCAGGTCGTTGTCGATCACCCAACGCACAAGCCACGGAAAGTGGCGATACATGAAGTGCGTAAACTTCGTGCTCATACCTGGGAGGATATGGTAACGGCCCGCTGCGATGCCCTCGAGCATCGACTGCGCCACGGCTTCGGGCTCCAACAACTTCACGTTCCCAGCGATGGCCTTGGTCTCAGCAGGCTTGAAGTTGTTCTCATACTCGAGCTGCGGCGTCCTGGTGTCGGGAGGAAACACCAGGGAGGTCCCCACTTTGTGGGGCAGAAGCTCCTGGCGCAAACAATCGGTGAAGCCGCAGATCGCAAACTTACTGGCGGCGTAGGCCGTGTAACCAAAAATGCCCACCAGCCCCGCTATAGAGGAAACGTTGCTTATATGCCCACTGCCCTGAGCCGTGAAATGCGGCAGGAGCGCCCGGGTAACGTACACTGTTCCAAAGTAGTTGACGCGCATCATATCCTCGAAGACGTCTTCGGGGATGTCCTGGATGTATCCGGGCCGAGCGATGCCCGCGTTGTTGATCAACACGTCCAGGCCTCCAAGGCGCTCGGGCACCGTAGGGACCTCGCTCTGCACCATGTCTTTATCGCCCACGTCCAGCTTCACGGAAATGAACGTGCCCCGCCGTCCGTAGAGCGCGTCTTGAGCGCGCATCTCAGAGAGGGTCGCCTCGAGCTTGACCTCATCGCGCGCAGCGATGGCGACATCCGCGCCCCAGCGAGCCAGGTGCAGCGCCGCAGCTTTGCCAATGCCGCTCGAACCACCGGTGATCAGAACTTTTTTTCCAGTGTACCAACGCATGATCCCTCCCATGTTCGCTATGTGCGCACACATCTAGCACGAAGGCCCAGCCACGCAAAGGTTCGAAGCTAGCGCTCTCGCGGAGGCAGCGCTAACCTCCTTTGAGGAGGGGTATCATGAATAACAAGCTCCTGGCGCTGGTGAGCGCCCTTTGGCTCCTGGCCTGCCAGGCCAACCTGGTAGATCACAAACAAGCGACGCTCATCGACGGCCAGCCCGGTGGCCCGGCCGCTGTGGGCCTAATCGTCGAGCTCGGTGGGGTCGTGCCCGTCTTGCGCTGCACGGGTACGTTGATCGCAGACGATGCGGTGCTCACGGCGGCTCATTGCATCCTCGACGACCTTCCCCAAACCCTGGGGTTCGTGGCGAGTCATGACCTCGCAAGAGTGAACCTGGCTGAGATCATCCCTGCACGCGAGTTGCACCCCCACTCCCTCTTCATCGGTGTCGACGCAGCACCTGTGGGCGTCGCCCAAGCCAATGATATCGGAGTGCTCCTGCTCGGGAGCGCCTCCTCCACCCCACCGCTGCCCATCGCCGGCTCAGGCCTCCTGTTGATGAAGAACGACACCCTGACGCTGGTGGGCGCCGGTTGGACCTTCGCTGGTGGCAGCGCGAATGGTGAGATGCACCAAGGGGACGCCACTCTCACCGAAGTTGGCAACTTCGAGTTCGGCGCTGGGCTCGTAGGCGAGGCCCAGGCCTGCCTCGGCGACTCCGGAGGCGCGGTGTTGGCCCAGGAGCAGCTCGTGGGCACGATCTCACGAACGAATGACCCCCTCGTGCCTTGTGAGGGCGGCTCGGTCTCCACCCTCATTCACAGCTATCTCGACTTCATCGCGCTTCACGTCACGCTGCCCTGCGGCAGTGGTGATCAACCTGCTTGCCAGACCGCTGATGCCGCGAACACAACCTTTGACGCCTCCACGGCCACTGACGCCAGCGTGATTGGACCCGGAGGCGGTGGTGGCAGCATCGTGCCACGTGACGATGACGGTGGCTGTCGTTTGAGCGGCAGCGCTTCCAGCACACCGACTTCAGGCGCCCCCCTGTGCTGGCTCCTGCTCTTGGGCTTGGTGCTGCGTCGGAAGCATCAGAAGAGGGAGAGCTGACGCCCTTGCGCCTCCCGGCGGCTCTCGCCCACTCTCGAACGCGGCGCCTGTGAAGACAGCACCCGCACGGTGGCCACCTCTATGGGTACCTCCCGCACCACAGGGGCAACAATACCGCGAGCCCGGGGACGATAGATGCCCTCTTGCCGAGCCCAACGTAAGATCCTCAAATAAAGGCGTTTGAACTCTTTGCCATGGTTGAAGTGCTCGAGGTGGGCCAGCTCGTGGCAGAGGGTGTCGATCAGGCTCGAGTACTTGAGCTGCTCACCCGTCTTGGCGTGCTGCAAGCGAATCTTGATCAGGCCATCCTGGTAGCAGGCCCCGTAACGCGACTTGACACCGCGCCGCTCAGCCTCGATCGCGCGATACTCAAGCCCGAAATGGGCAGCTACGCGCCGAGCGTCTCCCCGCACACGACTAAGCAGCACCTCGCGCTCAGCACGCTGCACGATCAGAAGCTCATGTGCAACTGCACGCTCGTCAGGCCTAGGGAAAAGTGGGGAGTAAACGCTGCCTCTTCTCGGGGGGCGCTCTCTCCACGAAAATCGAAATAGGTGAGGATCACCGCGGTCAGCAAGAGCCCGCCTCCCACGCCGAAAAGCACGTTGGCCACCAGCGCATCGCGCTCACCTGTATCCTTCAGCTCCTGCATTTGCATCACCTCTGGGCCCGTTGCCCCGTCGAGCTGATCAAAATCATTCTGCTGCGAAACCATATGAGTGGCGAAGCCAATGCCCGTACCCACAGCCGCCACACCGAGGGCCGCTAGAATCCAGGTTTGGGGCTTGATGATGCGCCAAACGGACTTCGATGGTGGTGGCATGAGGTCGCGCTGCAGGGTGATCTGCACGTGGCTGATTCGCCCCGTCTTGACGATGACCATGGCCCGCCAGGTGCGATAGCCTGGCCGGCGCGCCTCCAAGGAATACTTCCCCTCGGGAAGATTCATCAGGTTCAGCGGCGCGACTCCACGGGGCTGACCGTTGACCACCACCTCGATGTTGGGCATGGACGAGAGCAAGACCAGCTCTCCTGTGTCAGGGATCGCCGTAGCACGCGACTTGGGAAGTTTGAAGAGATCTACCATCGCCTCACGCAGCTCACGTGCGCGCTTCTCTGGGTCATGTGAGAGCGTGGTCATGGACTTGCCAACATCTGCCCCTGTCGCCACATCCACGCGACGCAAGGTGAGGGTCTTTTTCTGCCCCTCCTTCTTCACTGTGCCGAAAATCAGCAGCTGCGCGTTGATCATCGCGCCGATCTTCTGCAAACACGCTATCGAGGGTTGGGCACACCCCAGCGCCAACATCACCTCGTCAACGGCGAGCCCCGAGAGTTTCGCCTTCTGTCCCACAGCCTTCACTGCAGCACCAATCTCCGCCGTCAACGCTGGCTCACCAGCGAGGGGAAAGACAACGGTTTCCTTGGTCGCTGCATCACCAGCATCCGCACCAGACGCCGAAACGGATGTGGGCTGGGCGTTAGCGCCCATGGGAGCGAACATTAGCGCCAACACGAAAAAGAGAGCACCAGGGACCAAACATCGCCTGTTTTTCATTTGGCGCATACCTTCACTGCCTCGAAGTCAGCGCTGGTGCCAACGGTAAAGAGCGCAAAACGCCCCGTGGAGAAGGTCGAGTCTGTCACATGATACTCGTAGGTGATCCCGCCGGGCACCTCAAGGGTGCAGCTCAAGTTCTGATTGACAGCGCGAAAGGTGAGCGTGTAGGGGGTCTGAGTCAGCAGCTGCTGCCCGATCAACTTGCCTGGTGCAGAACTCTCATCCTTGCTCAACAAGAACAGCTGCCCATGGCTAATGGCCTCACGTGAGGTGTAGCCGATGTGGAGCCGCCGCTCGACGAAGTCGACGCCGCAGTAGTAGCCCACACCAAGGTTGAAGTCGGTGTCCGAAGTGCGCAAAGCCAGGCCCGCCATCTCGAGGTTCTGCGAAGGCTGGGTGAGACCATCATCTCCCCCCTCGCCAAAGCGAAAGCGCACTCGGGCTAGATACTCCTTGTTGGGCCCCAAGGAGTGCTCGGCGCGATGCACGCCGTCAGACTCCGGCTGCCTGTAGATCTCGTCGATCACCGCCCAATTCGCGCCATCGAGGGGCGTGAACTGCACCGGATCCGCGAAGGAGGCCTCGTCCACCACGGCGAAGGTGAAGCCGTCATCGCCTGGCGCGCAATCACAGGCATCGCCCACGCCATCGCCATCGGTATCGGCTTGAGTGCGGTTGGCTGTGTTGGGGCAGTTGTCATTGTCGCTGGGGTGGCCATCTCCATCCGGGTCCACCAAAGGATCAAGGTCTGGAGCACCCTCTGAGGGCACACTATCAAAGAGGCCACCGTCGACGCCGCAGGTGTCCTCACGAACACAGAAGCCTGCACAGCAGGTCTCGCCTGTTGACGTACAGGGACGGGTCGGGCTGCAGGCTCGCCGTTCGAGCCGCGATGCATCAAAGCTGCAGCCAGAAACGAGCAGAGGAAGGATTCCAAAGATCAGGAGTGTCGTATTGCACCGAAGGTGCTTCATGCTCTCGCCTCCCCGCGCGCAAGGGCGCGAGATATTCTATCGCGAGGGCACGCTACCACCGATGAGGGAGGCGTAAAAGCGAAGAATTATCATCATTTCCGCCAACGTTGCCTAGGAGGTAGCCGCGACGCCGAGGTTCTCACCACCCTGGTTAGTACACTCCTTCGCGCTGACCTCGACCCAACCCTTGCCAGCACAATCGTTGAGGCCTGCGCAGTCATGAGTCGCGCCGCCACAAGCTCCCTTGCCCGCACAATCATTGACACCGCCACACATCACCGTCTGGCTCTGGATCTCCGTGGGCTCGTTCTCATCACCACCACAGGCGGTGAACATCCCAGCCGCCGCCACTGCAATCAATGTCCCCTTCAATGCATCCTTGATTCGCATCTCCACACCCTTCCATCACAACATCATCGCTGGTTTTCGAACACCGGACAGCACACCACATGCTGTCGGGCTGCCATTGGCTTCTGCTTACGCCATGCCATGAGCACCGTTACGCTCGCTGAAAAAAATTCCTCGAGGGCCGACCCACCACTTTTGCGCTACTCTGCTCCCATGGAATGGTCGCGACCAAAAGCGCTCCAGGTGACGACACTTTGCTTCACGGCAGGCTGCTTCACGGCAGGCTGCAACAGCGACCCCCAAGCGCTGCTACAGAAGCTCGCGCCGCTCATGGGCAGCACCGCCGTGGATGTGCGAACCATCCCCGCCATCACCTTGGCTCCAGGCGCGTACTGGCAATTTCATCGGGACAACCCCCAGCTGAAGCTCTTCGACGTCACCTCCGGAGAGCGAGTAGGCGTGGCTGGCGGCATCCGCCTCGAGGGCCAACGGGCGGCCTTCGAGCCCGAACGCGAACTCTTCGCCCAGCGTGACTATGAGCTGGTCCTCGAACGCAGCGCCATTGGGGGCGATTGTGATAGCGCTGGCTGTCGCGGTGACGTCACCGATAGAGATGGCAGTGAGTGGCCTGAGGAGCCCTTGAACACTTGGCCCCTGACCCTGCGCTTCTCCACACGTTCGTTGCCACAAGTTCGAGCCGTCTATTTCCACGACCAACGTCGACTCTACGTCCGCTTCTCACAAGGCATGGACCGCTTGCTCACGGGCGCCCGAATTCACGTGCTTGATGAGGTGAGAGAGCCTGTAGACATCTCCCCCATGGTCTGGCAGGGCGAAGGGGTGACCACCGCGCGCTTCGAAATCCTCTCACCCCTCGACGCCACTGGCCTCTATACGATCGTCGTGGGTGAGCTCGCAGAGTCTGCCGATGGGCTGCGTCTCGACGGCAACGGCAATGGCGTCCCGGGTGAAAACCATGACGACTTCACGGCGCAGTTCACCGGCTCACAGGGCGTGATCGTCGACTCCCGCCTGAAGTGACTAAGTGACGAAGTGACGAAGGTGACGAAGTGACGAAGGTGACGAAGTGACGAGGCACGCTTGAGAGACCCACACCCATCCTGCACAGCACCCTTGGTGGCGCTTCTGCTAGGTATCTGCCTCAACGCCGAGGCTCAGCCCCGTTTTGACCCTGCTCTTGATCCTCTACCCGCGCCGCGTGTGCAGCGCCCACGCCCTTTTGGCCAGGGAGCCGTCAACGTGGGGGGCATGCTCGGCTTCGGTTCCAGCGGAAAGACCGTCGCGTTCACCTTGGGCCTGAACCTTGGCTACTTCGTACTCGATGGTCTCGAGCCGGGTATTTTTTCTGATGTGACCTTTGGCAGCGAAATCGAGACGCAGATCTCTGTTCTGCCCTACCTACGCTACATCTTTCACCGCTCGTGGCGCTTCTCTCCCTTCGTCAAGGTACAGGGCGGCGGGCTCTTCTTCGTGGAGGGGCCCAAGTTGGGTTTGGTGGGCGGTGGGGGCGGCTTCGTCTGGGGATTAGGGGGTAACCTTGGCCTCAACATCGAGGGCATGGTCTTCAAGCTGCTTCCTCAGAGCGAATGCCCAGCTGATGATGATTGCATCCGCTACAACTTTGGCGTCAGCCTCAGTTACCTCCTCGGCGCGAGCCCACCTCGCGTCAGAGGGCCAGCGCCTGCACCGCGCCCTGAGCAACCTCAGCACCAGGGCCCCTTGGGGGACGAGCCAGGGGCGCCAGGTGAACCCGCCCCGCTCGATGAGACCCCTACGCTCTAGAAATTCACTCAAAGAGCACCAAAGCGGTCCTATCTGACCAGCAGGCAAACTTCACCACCCGCAGAGAAAAATAACCAAAGCAGCAACTCTTTCACCCTTTTGACGCACTGCATCCACGAACCGAGGTGGACAATAACAGCCTCCTTGTGATACCGGATCGTGCCGTCGGAGCGCGAAGAGTGTGCTCCGAAAGTGAGCCGTGCCTGATGGCCTCCTTATTGGAAGACGATAGGTTCGACGATTGACGATAATCGGGTCATCGGCGTTCACAGACGCCAACATTTTCACGACGACCCCACATAGCTAGCAGTTGGAAGGAGAACCATGGCTGATCGACCAACGATAACAACGGACGGTAATGAGGCTGCCTCTCGCGTCGCCTACCTGAGCAATGAGGTGATCTCGATCTACCCCATCACCCCAGCCTCGAATATGGGCGAAAACGCGGACGATTGGGCCGCCAAAGGCAAGCCAAATATCTGGGGCGCTGTCCCCGATGTGGTAGAGATGCAGAGCGAGGGTGGCGCTTCTGGCGCTTGCCATGGCTCGCTGCAGGCGGGCGCGCTGACGACGACCTTCACCGCGTCGCAGGGCCTGCTGCTGATGATCCCCAACCTCTTCAAGATCGCTGGGGAGCTTTCATCGACGGTCTTTCACATCTCCGCCCGCTCTGTGGCAACCCACGCCCTCTCGATCTTCGGCGACCACTCCGATGTGATGGCCTGCCGTGGTACGGGCTGGGGCCTGCTCGCCTCGGGCTCTGTGCAAGAAGCCCAGGACATGGCGATGATCGCCCAGATGGCGACGCTGGAGTCCCGCGTCCCCTTCCTGCATTTCTTCGATGGTTTCCGCACCAGCCATGAGGTCAATAAGATCGACCTGCTGACGGAAGAGGAGATCCGCGACCTCACCGACGAAGAGCTGGTGCGCTTGCACCGCGAACGGGCCATGACGCCCGACAAGCCAGTGCTCCGCGGCACGGCGCAGAACCCTGACGTCTTCTTTCAGGCGCGTGAGTCCTGCAACCCCTTCTACGAGCGCGCAGCGGCCATCACACAGAAGCAGATGGACGTCTTCTTCAAGCGCACGGGCCGCCGCTACAACCTCTTTGACTATGTAGGCGCACCAGACGCCGAGCATGTCGTCATCGCCATGGCCTCGGGCATTGGCGCTGCTGAGGAAGCCGTCAACCGTCTGGTGGCCGAGGGCAAGAAAGTCGGCCTGCTGAAGATCCGCCTTTTCCGCCCCTTCGACATCGCAGGCATGATCAAGGCGCTGCCTTCCACCGTGAAGCATATCGCCGCCCTCGATCGCACCAAAGAGCCTGGCGCCATCGGCGACCCCCTCTATCTCGACATCACCACCGCCCTCGCCGAGAGTTGGCAAGATGTACACGGCAACGCCCTGCCCTCCGTCTACGCCGGGCGCTTCGGCCTTTCGTCGAAGGAGTTCACGCCGGCGATGGTCAAGTCGGTCTTCGACAATATCTCTGCTGACAAGCCCAAGAAGCACTTCACCGTGGGCATCATCGATGACGTCACCAACCTCAGCCTTGAGTGGGACGCTGATTGGTCCACCGAGCCCGAAGACGTCACCCGTGGCATCTTCTTTGGCCTTGGCTCCGACGGCACCGTCGGAGCCTCCAAGAACTCCGTGAAGATCATCGCCGACAACACGCCGATGTTCTCCCAGGGCTACTTCGTCTACGACTCGAAGAAAGCCGGGTCGGTGACAGTCTCACACCTGCGCTTTGGCCCTGAGCCCATCAACTCCACCTACCTCATCAGCAAAGCCAACTTCGTCGCCTGCCACCAGTTCAACTTCCTTGAGCGCATGGACGTGCTCTCCATGGCCGAGCCTGGTGCGACCTTCTTGCTCAACAGCCCCTACAACGCCAATGACGTCTGGGCGAACATCCCCGTGGAGACCCAAGCGCAGATCATCGACAAGAAGCTCGACTTCTACGTGATCAACGGCGCCGAGGTGGCTCGCGAGGCCGGCCTTGGGCTGCGCATCAACACCGTGATGCAGGCCGCCTTCTTCAAGCTCTCGAAGATCCTCCCCGAGGCAGAGGCGATCCAGCAGATCAAAGACGCCATCCAGAAGACCTATGGCCGCCTGGGCCAGACGGTGGTGGATCGCAACTTCGCGGCCGTCGATGGCGGCGCCACCAAGACCGAGAAGGTCACGGTACCTGAGAAGGCTACCGGCCCCTTGAAGCGCCTCAGCTACATCCCCGAAGCTGC
>JAFCZD010000018.1 GCA_019314525.1 Deltaproteobacteria bacterium | reverse complement strand
AGCTAAAGGAGCCCCGCGCTAATCCTTGGCGAGAGACTTGTCCATGAAGAGCGCCCCCTCGGGCATCTTCTTGAAGACTTCCTTGTAGACCTTGCGGCGCTCTTTACTGAGCAGCTTGTGCATCTTCTTTTCGTTGATTTCCTTGGAGATGAACTTCTCCATCATGTTGCCTTGGAATTTTCCAAGCCCTTCTTGGACGGCGCGCAGCTCCAGCTTGGCGGCCTGCTCGCGGGTAAGGGTCACCTTGAGCAGTGGCTTGTCGTTGAGCGTGCCCTCATAGGTCATCTGCTTCAGTTGCTCGATATTGCGAAAGAGCGTGAGGGTCGTGCCCGCGAAGGCGGTGATGGCGCGCGCGAAGCTGACCTTTTCGGCCCAATCGCCGCTGCCATCCATTTTGACGAAGGGCAGGGTGACCTCTACGGTGAGGCTCTCGGGGTTGGCGAGGATGCGCGGTTTGACCTTGCCCACATACTGCGGCATGCGCCCCAGCGCCTTTTTGGCCCACTTCACCAGTGGAAGCTTCTGCTTGTTTTCGAAGGTAGGCTCGGCGGTCTTGGTGCCTCGAAGCACCGCGCCAAGGTAGTTATCCCTCCCTGCTTTTGCCTGATCTGCTGCGACATAAATGCGGATGTCCACTTTGCTCACAGCGCCGTCTTTGAAGCTCTTGCGCTGTGATACCAGCCGGTAGAAGGTCTTGAGCAGGCGGTCCAAGTCGTCGCGGTCGATATCAGGGGCTACCACACCTCGCACGGTGCTTTCACCTCCCATGGGACGGTTGAAGCTGAGATCCGAGACGATGTTGACCTTCACGCCGAGGGGCGGGCTCAGATCACTGAAGTAAACGCTGTCTGTTGGCTTGTCTTTTTGGGCGGGGCAGCCCGCGCCAAGAATGCTGCACAAAACGAGAACGAGACTCTTTGCCAAACATAGTCGACGCATGCGACGTGGCTCCTTATGGTCGAAGTGGAGCTGTTGTTAACACGGACCCCTACTGGGGGCCAGAGCCACCCAATCAGATCTTTCCAGCAGATCTTGCCAATCAGATCTTGGCGACGATTCGGCGCACGTCTTTGTCGCGTCGCAGCTCCTTGCGTCGCTCCAGCTCTTTGAAGATGAGCCGCTCCTCGCTGTCGAAGGCTTTATGTGTGGAGATGGTGTGACGTGGTGCTGCTTGCCGGCGCTGCTGCTCTCGACGATCGACAGGCATGAGTTTGGCTAGTTGCATGTCGCCCATTGTCACCTCGGTGTGTTCCCCGAGCAAAAAACTACCCATCTGTGCTGATCCCTCGACGTGGGCTGGGCCGTGTATCCAGTCCGCTTGCCGCACGTTATGAGAGGAGTTGGACCATAAACACCTGTAAACAGGCATCTCCGGTACCGGCACTGGGTTTGCTTTGCTTTGGGGACGCTCCAGTTTTTGAGGTGGGGCGTGAACAGTCAAGCAAAGGGAGGCTTCCATGTCCAGTGTCAACAAAGTGATCCTCGTTGGTTATCTCGGGGCAGATCCCGAAGAGCGTGCGACGGGTAGCGGGCGTGCCATGTGCAAGTTCCGCATCGCCACCAACCGTGTATTCAAAGACAACGAGGGCAATAAACAGGAACAGGTGAATTGGCATCGCATCGTGGCTTGGGGCAAGCAGGCCGAGGTCTGCTCACGTTTCTTGCGGCGTGGTCGACAGGTCTACGTCGAGGGTCGCCTCGATCACTCTAGCTACGAAGACGCCGAGGGGCACAAGCGCTACAGCACTGAGGTGGTCTCACACTCGGTGGTCTTTTTGGGGGGCAAGGGTGAGCGGAGTGAGATGGTCACAGGAGAGATGGCCGGAGGGGAAGGGGACCGTGAGAAGATCCCTTTTTAGAAGGCGCTTAAATCGCGACTTACGCTGCGAACGTCTAGGAGGAGCCTACAGAGCGTAGCCTACACCCGTCCAGAGCCGGATGAAGCTATCTGATCCGCTCGAGGGTTCTGTGAGCTCGATGGTGCGCAGCGCGCTCTCACGCCCGGCGAAGTCCGATGGGAAGGTCAAATACTCGAAGGTCGCGAAGTAGAAGAGCCCCATGGTGAGACGCCCCGAGAGTCCCGTTCGTATACCTAGCCCAAGGCCTCCGCTGCGCTCGCCAAAAGCCTCCACAGCCTCCTGGCCTGCCTTGAGGATGGGGCGCAGGGAAAACTCTGCCTCAAGGGCGATGAGTTCGGTACCCAAGGGCATGCGCCCACCTAGGGCGATGTTGAAGAACTGGTAGGAAAATGTGGTGAGGGTGGGATTGTCCGCGAGATCAAAGGAACGCATACCATAGCCCACCAAGCCATAGGCCACGGGGCCAGAGGGGGTGTCCGAAAAGAGCCAGCGGTAGCGCAGGTCAAAGAGTAGCTCCATAGACGAGCTGTCCACGGCCTCCGAGCTTGCCTCTTGGGTCGTGCTGATGGAGAGGTGGTGGGTGAAGGTTGCGCCGAGGCCAAGCCCAGTGAGTGGGCCTGTGGTGGCCAGCAAGAGCGGGTAGGTCTCGAGGGCCAGGGTCACTTCGGGGTAGAGGCCGCCGTCGTACTCACGGTTATTGGTGGCTGTCTGAGCTTCGAGCGTGTAGCTCCGCTTGGCGAAACCAAAGGCCGCAGAGAGCTGCACCCACCCCCGCGGGCGGTCTCCGCTCTCCGCTTCAGCGCGGAGCTCTGTCTCCTCATCGCCCTCATTCTCGCCCTCCGTCTTGGACACCTCCGCGACGTCCTCTTTGATCTCCGGCTCGGGGGTGGGCTCGGGGGGAGGGGCAGCGGCCTCTCCCACCTCCGCTCTACGCAGCAGCCTGAGGATGCGTTTCGCGGCCTTCATGCCCGCGCGTTTCAGGTGACGTTTTTTGCGCGCCTTTACCGTGCGCCGGCCGAGCTTGTCGCCGCTGCGACCGTCGTAAACGGTGATCGTGAGGGTCAAGCGCCCTCGGCGGGCACGCTTCACCCGACCGGCGATGATCGCGCTGAGCTTGAGCTTGGCGGCGATGGCGCTGCGCCCCTCGGCGCTCTGGGAGTCGAGGCCAAGGCGATCAGCCGTGCGCCTGTATCGTCTCAGCGATATCGGCCGGGCATGTCGTTTGAGCCCGCGGATCAGTCCCGCTCGGGCTTTTTTTCCTCCTGGACCGCTGAAGGCTGTGACCACAACCTTCTTCTTGGCCAGCGCGGGGGTGGCGCAGAGGGCCAGCGCGAGGGCGATGATCGAGATACGGGCGAGGTCATTCATGGTCAGCTCCTGGGTCGTTCGCTAGGGGGCCAGAAGGAGTCTGCCATGAAGTGGGTGTGTAAGTCTCGCCGTTAGCTGCTCACGACGTTCTGCCGGAAGAAGGCGTTATGCTGCGGATCGTTGAAGCGCTTGTAGTCGATCTCGAAGGGGGTGAGGGTCGAGACGCCCGCGTGGTGACGGATAGTCATCGCCATGGGCTGCACCTCACGATAGTTGCTCTTCGCGGGCAGGTCATCATTATCTGCGCCACCGGCTGAGAAGAGGGTGATCAGCTTGGCAGCCTCGTCCTGGTAGACCATGCGCATGCCTTCGTCGATCTTCTCGTGGCCACGGATCATCACCCGCGAACCGATGCGCGTCATGAACTGCTGAAATTGCCTGCGTCCAAAGGGGAAGCGTGCGCTCGCTTTTTGTAGGTCCAGAGGCACAACGTCCACCTCCGAAGGGTCGCTCCACATCATCTGAAAACGCAGATCGTCAACGTTGAGAGAAGAGAGCCCAGTGTAGTGCTCTGCGAAGGTGTCGGCGCGCGGGATCCCACCATGCACAAAGAAGAGGTCGCCAAAGGCGAGCATATTGGGCAGCGCTTCGAAGAGCCGCATATAGGTCGCAAAGACCTCATTTTCTGCCACAGCGGCGATGGAGTCCATGGCCTCGCAGGGGCGCACGGGGGCGAGCACTTTTCCCCCAAGCTCCACGTAATATTCGTGGTTGCCGCGCAGCAAGAAGACGTGCTCGGGCATGCGTAGATAGAGTTGCAGGGCTGTGCGTAACGTGCCTGAGAGGGAGAAGCGGCCGCGGTCGATATAGTCTCCGAGGAAGACGAGGTAGATCGGCGGGTTCTTATTGGGGTCATCGGCGTGGGCCTGTGCTTTGGCAAAAAAGTCCACCTGGAGCAGTGCCGCCTTGAGGTTGGAGTAGCAGCCATGAAGATCGCCGAGCACCAAGAGTTCATAGTGGGTCTCGGGATGTGGGCCCACCGCCCAAACATGGCCATCTAGAAATTTTGCGCCCTTTGGAAGCTCTGTGAAGTTTTTCAGGGGGCCCAGCTTTCCCGCACCGGCTGCGCGCTGCACCTCGAGCTTCTTCATCACCTCGTCAACTCGCTCGAGGTCCTTTTTCGCCTGCTCGGCGAAGGTCGCGCGGTCACGCGCGAAGTCCCACTCTTGCTGGCTCAAGAAGGGGTGATTGTTCATCGCCACAGCAGGCTTGTGGCTCTCGCCGATGATCACTTCCCCCTCGCTGACAAGCTCGAGTTCGTCGAGCGCCACCTCTTCGTGCAGGTGAATCAGCGCCAAGAGCTCGTCGTAGAAAGATTGCTCGTTCTCGTGTACCACGCCGTCGGCGTGCATCAGCGTCTCCACCGCCGCGAAGATCGCTTCTTGGCCCTTGTCGTCGAAGCGCTCGAGCAGCTCGAAGCAGCCGAGTTTGAGGCGGGAGAGCACGAACTGCTCGGTGGACTCGCCATGGGCCGTGGATTCCTGGAAGTAACCCTGGATCTGGTGGTCGATCTCGTCGAGGACCTCGTGGAAATGCTCTGTCCAGCGGGCGATGATGTCAGGGCTCACAGGGCCGCTGTTGCCTGCGTCCGTCGCGCGCTGCTCCACGAGTTTCTTGATATAACCGCGGATGAAGTCCTTTTCCGAGACGTCGAAGTCGGCGTCGATGTAGGCGAAGGCGACCAAGTGCCAGATGATGGCGCGCATCTGGTTTTCGGCGACGTAGGGGTCTGAGCTGAATGTGATCATGGAGGGACTTTAGACGTTCGCGGCGTAAGTCGCGAACCAAAAGAAACGAGAGATGACGGCAGAGAAAGGCCAAGGAATCGGTCAGAAACCCGCCCTCACAGAGTATCGTCATGGGTCGTTCGTGGGAGAGGCTCAAGCATCAGAGGAATGGCGAGCAAGAAAGGAGCTGTTATTTGCTGCTCTTCAAATAACGCAACACCTCAACGTCGGTGGAGAGCACCACCGTGGTCTTTTTATCGATGACCTTTGTATAACTCTCGAGGCTCTTGAGGAACTGATAGAGTTCAGGGTTGGTGTTGTAGGCCTTGGCGTAGATGGCAGCCGCTGCAGCGTCGGCGTTTCCGCGAACCTCTTCTGCCTTACGATAGGCCGCTGATTGAATCTGCTTCAGCTCCTTCTCGGTCTCACCCATGATCTGCGCGTTGATGGCCTTGCCCTCGGAGCGGTAGCGGGAGGCGATGCGCTTGCGCTCGGAGATCATGCGCTCGAAGACCTTGGCCTGCACGCTCTTGGAGTAGTTCACGCGCTTGATCTGTATGTCCGCCAGCTCGATGCCGTATTGCTTCTCCAAGACAGGGCGCGCTTTCTTCAGGGCCATGGAGAGCAAGACCTGGCGACCAAGTTTTGCCTGGTAGCTGGCCTGAGCTGCGAGGTTCTTCTTGAGCGCCTCGGCGTTAGCTTGAGCTTTGATCTGAGCTTTCGCTTTGGCCTGCGCCACGGCCTGGCTGGCGGGGACGCTGGTGGGTTGAGGTGCTTCGAGCTTCTTGTCGGGGTCGATGATGGGCTTTTCGCCGATGGTCAGGTCCGTCTCGAAGACACGAGACTTCCAACGCACGACCTCGATCAGGTCGTGACTGGCGATGGATTTTTTCACCTCGTTGTTGATTACGTCGCCCAGGCGAGAAAGAGCCGTCAGCTGATTCCCCAAGCGTTTGTAATAAAGCACGGGGTTTTTGATGCGCCAGCGCGCGAAGGCATCAACCCAAATATACTTCTTGTCTCCCGTGGGCATACGTTGGGGGTCGCCGTCCCAAGCCAACCAGCGTTTGTCTAAGCGATGAACTTCATCGAGAAAGGGAGCCTTGAAGTGAAGGCCTGGCTTGGTAACAGGGTTGCCAGAGATCTTACCGAAACGGGTGAGGATCACTTGGTCGGCCTCACCCACGGTGTAGGCCGCCGAATAGATCAGCAAGGCGACGACGGCTACTACTACCAAGGCTGCAAGGGTCCGGATGTTCATTTTGCACCTCCGAGGTTGAGCAGTGGCAAGAGCCCCTTGAGGTTTCCGTCCAAGATGATGCGCTTTCCGGCGTTGGGCAGCACCTTGGAGAGGGTCTCCAGATAGATGCGGGTTCGTGTGACCCGTGGCGCCTTGGCATATTCCTTCTGTAACGCCACGAAGCGCGCAACCTCACCGAGCGCCTGATTGCGTCGCTCCACGGCGTAGCCTTCTGCGGCCAAGATGGCCTGTCGTGCCTTACCGGCTGCCTCTGGAATCACCGAGTTCTTCTTAGCCTGGGCGATGTTGCGGGCCGTGGCCTTCTCTTGTTCCGCGCGGTTGACCTCATTGAACGCGTCGCGCACGGGCTCTGGTGGGTTCACATCCTCGAAGTTCACCAATTGGATGCCGATGCCGATTTCGTAGCGGTCGCAGAGTGCCTGCAGCTCCTCTTTCACCAGAGTGAGGATCTCTTCGCGCTTGCTCTTGAGCAGCTCGGTGACGCTGTAGTCACCAACGACCTTGCGCATGATCGCTTCGTTCATATCGTTGAAGGTTGTCCGCGGGCGCTTGACGCGAAAGAGATATTTGTAGGGGTCGGAGACCTTGTACTGCACCGTCCATTTGACGTTGGCCACGTTGGTGTCGGCGGTGAGCATCGTCGACTCGGCCGCCGTGTCGTTGCGGCGAGCGTGTGAGAAGGTGGGGTCGCTGCCGGTGCTCTGGGTGCGTACACCAAACTCCGCCTTGAGCTGGCGTTGCACGGGCACCTTGGAGACCTGTTCGATCCCGAAGGGTAGCCGGAAGTGTGGGCCAGGTTCCGAGGTGCGAATGTATTTTCCGAAGCGCATCACGAGCCCCACCTCATCGGGCTCGATCTGATAGTAGGTGGTGAGGGCAGCGATCACCAAGATTAGGAGCAGAGGAATCCAGCGCATGCGCTTCATCACTTCTTGGCCTATCTTCTTGCCCAAATCGACAAATTCGTCACCCTTTTGGGGTTCACCATAGCCAGCCATATCTTCTCCTCTGCCTCTAGATGCGCCGTACCTTAGGCGGGATGCACGGGCTGGGTCAACGTGGGGTTGCTGTGGGCCCGTTGTCGCCAGCTGGCGTGCACCATTGCCGCCGCGGCGCGCTGTGATACCCTCTAGGGGTGAGGTCTGGATTTCTACTACGTGGATGCGCGCTCCTTCTCGCCTGGCAGATGATCCCAGGCGCAGGCGAACTCGTGGAGAACGTGATCCACTTGGTGAGGAGAGGGCATCTCGCTCACGCGCTCCCAGATGCTGAGCATCAGTCGGAAGAGGCTGAGCACAACTGCTCGGGGCCCTACCATTTCTGTGCGTGCCACACAGGCACGTCCTTTGTTGTCGCAGACGCACAAGTGGCCTTGGTGCCCCCGGCCCCCAAGGCGAGGCATCATGAATCCCCTGCGAGGCTCATCCCACATGGGCACCCTGAACGCGTCTTTCGACCTCCCATCCTAGCCTAGAAATCGCGAACTCAGGCTTGCACCATCGACGCCTCGTCGCCGATGGGTGTGTCCGTTTATTGGAAGCTCTGCCTAGCCTTGCGCCCTCGCGCTCGAGGCTTGGAGATGATGCTCATGAGCAGCTCGCGCCATGGCGTGAATCGCCCCCTATGCACCTATCCCTTTGTCTTTCTTCTCGCGTTCGCTGGTGCGTGCTCGCACCGTGACAAGCCAAACCATGCCCACGCTGAGCACGAAAAGGCCGACAAGCACAAAGCGCCTGACAAGCACAAAGCGCCTGATAAGCACAAAGCGCCTGATGAGCATGGAGAGCACGAAGAAGACGCCCACGAAGAGGGCATCCTCGAGTTGAGCCTAGAGGCATTGGTGCAGGCAAAGATTCATACGGTGCCGGCCAAGCTCACGGACTTACCCGCGGTGATTCACACCACCGGGGAGGTCGCTTTCGACCAGGACCGCGTGGCGCATGTGAGCCCTCGTATCCCAGGTCGTGTGCACAGAGTGCACGCCAAGCTCGGAGATACGGTGAAGGCTGGGCAACCTCTGGCGGTCATCGATTCCATCGAGTTGGGGCGGGCCAAGGCGGCCTACCTACAGGCGAGGGCTCAGCTCGCGCTGGCGCAGAAGAGCTTGGACCGGGAGGAGAAGCTGCGCAAAGAACAGATCTCCGCTGCTAAGGATGCGGTGCGCGCGCGTGCTCTCCGCCAAAAAGCCATGGCCGACTATCGTGGTGCGAGGCAAGCGCTACGGTTGATCGGCTTGAGCAACGGCGCCATCAACCGCTTGCGCTATGACAAGAGCGGGGCGGCCCTCGTCGCTGTGCGCGCTCCGATTACCGGTCGTGTTACGCAGAAACACCTTACCTTGGGAGAGCTGGTCCGACCAGGGACCAACCTCTTCACCATCGCGGACCTCTCACACATTTGGGTCTGGATCGACGTCTACGAGCGCGATCTGGCGCGCGTGCACCTCAAAGACAAAGTGGACGTGCGCGTTAAGGCCTATGCCCAGCGGGTCTTCTCGGGAGAGGTCACCTATATCAGCCACGAGGTGAACCGGCACACGCGGACTATTCGAGCGCGGCTAGATGTGGAGAACACGGATGGCGCGCTTAAGCCGGGCATGTTCGCGCAGGTACGCTTGAGCGACCCTCACAATGAAGGCGGCAAAGGAACGCGGAGGAAGGCTATCGTCGTGCCTACCTCTGCGATCCAACGCCATGGCAAAGAGAAGATCCTCTTCGTCAAGCTCGGCACGCGCCGTTTTTGCCACCGTGATGTGGTGCTGGGAGTGGAGGCTGAGGGCATGGTGGAGGTTCAGTCGGGCATCAAGGCCGGTGAAGATGTGGTGACGCAAGGTGCGTTCATCCTCAAATCGGAGCTCGCCAAGGGCTCCATGGGTGCCGGACACAGCCACTAGATCTTTGGTCTATTTTGCTTTGCGACTGAGCGCGAACGTCTAGCAGCTAGAGGACACCTTCATGATCCGACGTGTCATCGACTTTTCCATCGACCATCCCTTGCTGGTCATCCTCTTCTGGCTTCTGCTCATTGGGATGGGCGTGCGGTCTTTGGGTGAGTTGCCCATTGATGCCGTTCCCGATGTCACCAATGTACAGGTCCAAATCTTGACCAACAGCCCCAGCCTCGCCCCTGACGAGGTGGAACGCTTCATCAGCGTGCCCGTGGAGACCGCCATGAGTGGCCTCCCACGTGTGGCGCAGATCCGTTCAGTGTCAAAGTTCGGACTCTCGGTGGTGACAATAGTTTTCGACGAGGGCACCGACATCTACTGGGCGCGTCAGGTGATCAGCGAACGGCTGATGGCGGCGCGAGAGCAGATCCCCGAAGGCTATGGAGACCCAGAGATGGGGCCCATTTCGAGCGGGCTTGGCGAAATCTACCAATTCGAGGTCAAGGGCGAGCCCATGTGCGGCAGAGGCCAGCCTGATACGAAGAGCTGCTACACGTTGATGGAGCTGCGCTCGATCCTCGATTGGAATATCAACTACCACCTGCGCTCCGTTCGCGGGGTGGTAGAGGTCAACTCCTTTGGGGGTGAGCTGAAGACGTACCAGGTGACCATCGATCCGAGCCGGCTGGCTGCCCACGGGCTCACAGTGGGCGACATCTCCCGGGCGCTGAAGGCGAATAATCGCAACGTTGGTGGCGGCTACATCGCTCATGGTGGTGAGCAGTTCCTCGTGCGTGGTGAGGCGCTGGTGGAGACGCTGAGCGACCTGGGCGATATCGTGCTCTCCCATGACGAGGGTGGTACCCCCGTGACCATCGGTAACGTTGCCAAGGTCGAGTTCGCGCCAGTGATCCGCCAAGGGGCGGTCACCCGCGATGGCCGCGGGGAGGCCGTGGTGGGTATCGTGATGATGCTCATGGGCGAAAACTCGCGGGACGTCGTCAACCGGGTCAAAGAGAAGGTTGCCAAGATCAGAAAAACGCTGCCTCCTGGCGTGAGTATCGACACCTTCTATGACCGTACAAACCTTGTTCGGCGCACCATTCACACCGTGGCCAAGAACCTGCTCGAGGGTGGGGTGCTGGTGCTCGTCGTGCTCTTCCTGCTCCTTGGCAACCTGCGAGCAGGCTTGGTCGTCGCTATGGCCATCCCCCTCTCGATGTTGGTGGCGTTCACCGCAATGAAATGGGCGGGCCTCTCGGGAAACCTGATGAGCCTGGGCGCCATCGACTTTGGACTCATCGTGGATGGGTCCGTGGTGATGATCGAGAATATCGTGCGCGCCTTGTACAAGAGCCAGCACGACGCCGAGACGCCTTTGCGGGAGAAGGTTCGCCTGGCGGCCCATGACGTTGCGCGCCCTGTGGTGTTCGCCGTGGGGATCATCATGGTAGTCTACCTGCCGATCTTGGCGCTGCGTGGTGTGGAGGGGAAGATGTTCGTGCCCATGGCGCTGACGGTGGTCTTCGCGCTGGCTGGTTCACTGCTTTGTGCGCTGACGCTGATGCCCGTGCTCGCCAGCCTCTTGCTGAGGAAGGCCCCCAAGCGGGAGCCTTTGCTCTATCGCCTCGCCAAAGCGTTCTACGAGCCGGTGCTCTCCTACGTTGTCCGCCGAAAGAAGACCACGGCGACCCTCGCTGTGAGCGTCTTTGTCGCCAGCCTGATGCTGCTCCCGGGGCTTGGCGCAGAGTTCATCCCCCGCCTCGACGAGGGCGCTATCGCGCTGCAAATCTGGCGGCTGCCAAGCATCTCGTTGGAGCAGTCCAATGAGATCAGCACCACCGCCGAGAAGGTGTTGCGGCAGAAGTTCCCGGAGATCAAGACCGCTATTTCGCGGACAGGGAGGGCAGAGATCGCCACAGACCCCATGGGGGTGGAGATCAGTGACACCTATCTTATGCTTCAACCGAGAGACACGTGGCGCTACCCTAGCAAAGAGGCGCTGGTGGAGGCCATCGATGCCGTCCTCAAGAAGCACGTGCCTGGGGCCATCTTTAGCTATTCTCAGCCAATTGAGCTGCGGGTCCAGGAGTTGATCTCTGGTGTGCGCTCTGATGTGGCGGTGCACCTTTACGGTGACGATCTGCAAGTGCTCAAGGAGAAGGCGGATGAGATCGCGCGGGTGCTGGAACAGATCCCCGGCGCTGCCGACGTGAAAGCCGAGCAGACCCAGGGGCTGCCCATGTTACGGGTACGGGTGAACCGCAAGGCCATCGCCCGGCATGGCATCAACGCTGAAGACGTCCTCGACGTGATCGAAGCGGTGGGCGGTAAACCTGTGGGTGTGGTCATCGATGGGCAGCGCAGATATCGCCTTCAAGTCCGTTATGACAGCTCTGTTCGTCACGATCTCAAACGCATCCGTGATCTGCGTGTCGTCGCCCCCAAAGGCGCGGGGGGGGCTATACGTCAGATCCCCCTCTCACAGCTGGCCAGCGTGACGGTGGAAGAGGGCCCGGCGCAGATCAGCCGGGAGAGCATCAGCCGTCGAATCAACATCGAGGCCAATGTTCGAGGGCGTGATCTGGCGTCTTTTGTCAGCGAGGCCCAGGCGGCCGTGGACGCCAAGGTGAAGCTGCCAGCGGGATGGACGACGGAATGGGGTGGTCAGTTTGAGAATCTGCAGGCAGCATCAGAGCGGCTCACGTTGCTGGTTGCGGTGGCCCTCTTGCTGATCTTCGTCTTGCTCTACTCAACCTTCAACTCGGCACCGCTGGCGGCGTTGATTTTCCTCAACGTACCCATGGCCATCAGCGGCGGTCTGGTGGCGCTTGCTCTACGTGGCTACCCCTTCTCCATCTCTGCGGGCGTGGGCTTCATCGCGCTCTTTGGCGTGGCTGTGCTCAATGGTGTTGTGTTGGTCTCTCATATCGTTGAGCGGCGCAACGCGGGGGTCACCCCAGAGGAAGCGGCGTTGGACGCCGCACGGACGCGACTGCGCGCCGTGCTGATGACTGCGCTCGTGGCCTCTTTGGGTTTCATCCCCATGGCCCTGGCCACGAGCGCGGGCGCAGAGGTGCAGCGGCCTTTGGCCACGGTGGTCATCGGGGGGCTCGTGACGTCTACCTTGCTGACCTTGTTGGTGCTGCCTGCGGTTTACGCTTGGTTTGCTCGCGGGAAGGTGAGGAATATCGCTTGAGGCAATTAGGGTCTGGAGTATTTTTCCTGAGCATTGACAGCCTCACCCAAGGCCATTGACGAGGCTATCCATCAAGCCATACCATCTCCTCTGCGGAAAAGGAGCGGTCGCGCGTTGAAGCTGATCAAACAAGTCAGCCTGGCTTTTCGCCTCGGAACCTCCGACAAGGTCTACGAGGTGGACCTCTGCGAGGTGGGTGCTGATCAGTTTGTCGTGAACTTCCGTTATGGCCGCCGCGGCGCCACGCTGCGTGATGGATCCAAAACAGCGCTGCCGGTGGCCCGCGCCGCCGCCGATAAGATCTTCGACAAGCTCGTCTCGTCTAAGGTCGATAAAGGTTACCAGCCCGTCGATGATATCGGCGCCATGAGCGCTGCGCCCCAATCACCAACGCCGGCGTCACCAGCGCCAGCGTCAGCTCCAAATAACAATGGCCCCTATCGCTCAGCGCCTGGACAGCCCCAGGGGGACGCGCGCTCGCAAGAGGTGCTGCGTCGCTTGCAAGCCGGGGAGGCGCCTGGAGGGCGTCTTGCTCGCCGCCGGGGCAGAACAGAGGGCTGGCCCCTCGACCGGGTGATCTGGCGCGCGGGTGAACTGCGGCTCGCCGCCGCCGAGCCTGTCTTGCTCGATTTATTGCGGCAAGAGACCCGGGGGCGACCGCTTCGTCGCTATGCCATCGTTTGGGCTCTTGGGCGCTGTGGCTCGGTAGACTCCCTAGGCCTGCTGCGTACGCTCTATGACAGCCAGTCTGAGCGGCCATGTACGCGCGCCATCGCCGCTGAAGCGCTGCGCGTGCTCTACCATGACGCAGACCGCGAACGCTTCATCCAAGGGCTCACAGACACCCTACCCAAGACCCTGCGGGACCTGGCGCGCAGCGGACCAGCAGAAGATTTCGCTGTGGCGCTGCCTGCGCAGGTCAACAAGGCGGGCCGGGGGGCGGTGGATCTCCTCCGCATGGTCTACCTGATCGACAACGAGCATGTGCGCCCGGGGCTGCTGCACTTCCTCGCCGAGTTTCAAGAGCTCGATCGCCACGCTCCGCACTGGCTGCGCGCCCTCTTCAAGGCGTCCGAGTTTCGTGGTGATGGGCGGGTCTTCGGGCTGGTGGCCCATCGCTATGAGTCCAACTGGGCCCGTGAGGGGCTCAAGGCCCGGCACTACATGCGCCGGCGCGCGTGGCGCACGCTGCGTCGTCTCGGGGAGCTCAACGATCCCGATTGGATGAAGATGGCCGTTGGCGTGCTCCTGCCCTTCACCGACGCAGACGCCGTCACGCCGCTGGCGCGGGAGTATTACTCGTGGTCAGGTCCCCAACGCCGTGCATTCTGGGGACCCTTCGCTCCCTATTGGGCCTTTAACCAGCTGCTTTACCGCAACAGCAAGCGCTTCTCGGCGGATACCAAGGGGCGTGCTTTTCGCGCCATCAGCGCCACCACGCATCAGAAGAACCCAGCAGCCCGGGAGGAGGCCTTCCCTGAGCTGTGGGACGAGGCGCCCTTCGGCTTGTTGCACTTGCTCGACGAGAGCGCCTGCGAGCCTGTACACCGCTTCGCGGTCAAGGCGCTGCGCGCGAGCACACGCTTCTGTTCCGAGCTTGAGATCGACGTATTGCTGATGTTGCTCTCACGCCCCTACGAGGTCACAGCGCAGCTTGGCTTCGAGTTGGCCGAGGGCCGCTATGACGCGGCGAACCCTGACAGCGCCCTCGTGGCCGCTGTCGCGACGTGCGCCTATGAGCCAGCACGCCGCCGCGCCCAGGGCTGGATCGATGCTGACCGGGCGCGCTTCTGTGCCGATGGTGAGCTGATGGCAGCATTGGCCCTCAGCCCTTATGCCGACAACAGGCAGTTTGCCCGCGATCTCTTGCGCTCGTCGCTGCTCTCTGACGAGGCCGCCTGTGCCCTCATCGGTCGGCTGATGGCGGCTTTGCTCGAGCTTGGTCCCGACGATGGTGAGCGCGCCGCCGATGTGGCCAATACCCTGCTCAAGGGCTTCTCTCGGCAGCTTACGACCCTCGGCGTGGGCATTATTCGTGACCTCATCGCCCATGTGCTCCCAGAGCTGCACGAGCTGGCGGGTGATATCCTGCTCAATCACGCGGAGCTGGCGTTGTGCGCCCCCGACGACGTGTTGGTTGCCCTCCTGGCCTCTTCGTCTGAGGGCGTGCGTGGCATTGGCGCGCGCTTGGTTGCCCAGCTCTCAGATACCGACCTCGCCCAGCGGCCAGAGCTTCTGTTCAGCCTCAGCACCGACGAGCGCGCTGATTTGCGCAACGCCATGCGCGCTGTCCTCGGGCGCCTGGCGAGCACGCAGCCTGCGTTCGCCGCTCAGCTTGGCGCGATGTTCGTCGAGGCCCTGCGCAGAGACGCCAAAGAGGGGGTGCACAGCCACCTGGTGAGCGTGCTGCGTCAGGAGCTCGCGGCGTGTTTGCCCCGAGTCGACAAGGAAGAAGTCTGGCGGCTCCTTCACAGCAAGACCCAGCAGGCGCAGGAGCTCGGAGGCGTGCTCCTCGCCGCCAACATCGACCCCGAGGAGTTGACGCTCAAAGAGATCGTTCGCCTGGGCAGCCACAAGATCCTCTCCGTTCGCGAGGCATGCTGGTCGATGTGTGAGCGCAACCTCGAGCGCCTACGTCGCGGCGCCAACCAGGCCATGCGGCTGTTGGACGCGAAATGGGAAGACACGCGGCTCTTCGCCTTCACCTTCTTTCGCGAAAACTTCAACGAAGAGCAGCTCACACCACAGATCTTGGTGGCCATCTGCGACAGCGTGCGCCCCGACGTGCAGGCCTTCGGCCGCGAATTGATCACACGCTACTTTGCTGAGGCCGATGGTCACCAGTACCTGCTCAAGCTCAGTGAGCACCCCGCCGAGGCGTTGCAGCTCTTCGCCACCAACTACCTCGAACGCTACGCTCTTGGCGACGTGACGCGCCTCGTGGAGCTTGAGCCCTATTTTGTTTCCGTGCTCTCTCGTGTGAATAAAGCGCGCATGGCCAAAAGCCGTATTCTTGCGTTTCTCGAGGCTGAGGGCACGAAGAGCGCCGAGGCCGCTGAGGTGGTGGCGCGGGTCTTCACGCGTCAGTCCGTGACCATGGCCATAGGCGATAAGGAGCGGCTGATCGCGGGCATGCTGCGCCTGCGCCAACACTACCCAGCCCTCGCGCTTCCCCTCACGGTGCGAGCGCCTGCGATCAAGGGCCGAAAGCAGAACGAGGAGGCCCCGCGTGGAGTTTGAGTACGCCTACGCGGGAAGCTCCGCAGTCAGCAACAGCGCTGACAGTACGGAAATGTCCTTTTCGCCGGACACCCGGCGCGAACCAACCTTCTTTCGCGGCGAGGTGGCCAAGAACGTGGCCTTCCGTGAGGCCATCAGCGCGCTGCACGACGTCGTCGTCTCAGACCTGCGATGGAAGCCCAAAGATCGCACAGCCTACAAGGAGTGGTTGGCCACCCAAGAGGACCTCGACTGGATGGCGATCGCCGCGCAGCGCGGCTCTGTGGCGCGGGATATCAAAGAACTCCAAGAGGAACTCAGCGCCCTGCGTCAACGCAGCAGCAAGCGCATGGGCGCCTTCTACTCGTCACGGCAACGCTACTTCGACTACCTCTACAAAGAGGACATGGACGCCTGGTACGTGCTCGATCCTGTGATCACCGTGCATCCGGATGAACTCTTCTTTGAGTGCTTCAGCGAGGACGAGTCTACCTACGGGCGCCTCGGTACGAGCTACGAGGTCTACAAGAACGTGGGTGAGTTTGCCTGCGGTACGACAAACGTCGACTACTCGCAGATGCTCTACGAGGAGTTTCAGAAGGTCCGCAGCTACAAGATGACCACCCTTGAGGTGGACCCCAGTGGATTCTCCGTGGAGACCACCCACGAGGAGACCTACAAAGAGGTCAAGATCGATCTGCCGGACTCCTGGGTGCGAGGTTTCTTGCAGGTTAGCTCAGCCATGAGTTTGCCAGCGGTGAGCTTCGACCTGCACCCCATGGACATCCATAACTTCTGTCTTGTGCTCAGGCGCAACAAAGAGCTCGTGGGGCCGCGCGGCATGTGTTTTCACCTCGAGCCTGGCAAGCCCATTCGTGTGGTCTTCGAGCCGTGGAACCACGAGGTCGTCTGTGGGCGATCTATCTACCAAGGCGACGAGGCTCACGAAATACGCGTATGGGGGCGCCGACGCATTCACACCCTTGAGCGGCTGATCCCAGTGGCGCGGCGCTTCACTGTGCACCTCCTTGGCACTGGCTTGCCCTCGTTCTATGTTGCAGATCTTGGCGATATGTCCTTCACCTTGGGGCTCTCGGGGTGGACGGCAAACGATTGGTCTACCGCGGGAAACTTCGACCTGATGGCGCCGCGGGCTGACGTCGACGACATGACCAAGGCGCGCGTGTTTTCGGCGCTGAAGGAAAATTGGGCGGAGAAGCCTGACGACCTGGCGCGGCGCCTAGGTCTTGACCGAGCCGTCGTGCTCGGCGCGCTGAGCGCCTACACCCAAGCCGGGCGCGCGATCTATGACGTGAACAAAGGCGTCTATCGTGTGCGCGAGTTGACGCGTGATCCGCTCCCCATGGACACGCTGCGCTTCGCGAACCCGCGCGAGGAAAGCGCCACGCGCTTTGTGGAGCAGGGGCGGGTGCGTGTTAACGCGCAAGAGCGCCCTGGGGGCGTGGTGGAGCTTTCTGGCAGCGTCAACGACGGCCGTCGCTACACGCCGCGGCTCTCTCTCGACGCCGACGAGCGCATCGTGGATGCCAACTGCACCTGCAACTTCTACACGCAGAACAAATTATACAAGGGACCGTGCGAGCATATGCTCGCGCTGCGCAAGGCCCACCGTGGGCGGAGCGGTTCGTTTTGGAATATTTTCCGTTAGGCCCACTGATAGGCCTCGCGCCAGGAGATAGAGATAGGTAAATAGATATCGACGGAGAGAGCGTGGTGGCCGAAGTCAGACGACTTTGCATTCTGGGCGGTGGATCGCCGTCTTTGCCGAGTGGTTTTTCATGCTTCACTAGCTCGCTCTTAACTGTGCCGGTACTGCCCTGGTAGTGCTATCGGCGGTTGGATTCCGTGAATCCGATGAGCCACTACCAGGGCGTACCGGCTGGAGTTGAGACGATCTAGTCCCGGGCGTCTTTCGAAGGAACTCTGACCCGGTGGTCGCGCTCTCTCCGTCATTTTTTTGATTGTCCGCTATTTTTCCTCGTTGCGAAGTTCGCGCCGAAGAGAGCGCCATGTCCCGACCCAGCAGCCGCCAAGAGCTCTACGACCGCATCCGCGAGAGCTCCAAAGACTCAGTGATCCTCGAGGAGATGATCCGTCTGGGCTTCTGGCCACAGGCGGGTGTGCTTCCTGAGGACCCCGCCGATGAGATTCGCCGTCGTGGCGAACTCGAAGGTCGACTGCGCTCGCTGCGCACAGAACAGTCACGCCTGAGCAATGTTGACGCCCTCAAGAGGGAGGCGCGCAAGCGCCGCATGGTGGAGTCGCGAAGAAAGCAGAAGGAGACCAAAGAGCGGCGGTTGCGTGAGCGCCGTGAGCGCGCTGAGGCCTGGAAGGAGCGCAAGGGACGAGAGATCGTCTACCTTGGCGAGGGCATCTCGGCGGGGCTCTCCGATATCAAGCTGGACGCCACCAAGCTTGCAGGCCAAGGGCTGCCGAGCTTCGCTGATGCCGCCGCCGTGGCTCAGACCATGGGCTTGTCCATGGGGGAGCTGCGGCGCTTCGCGTTCACTCGTACCACCTCCAAGACCACCAACTATATGCGCTTCAGTATTCCCAAGCGCACAGGCGGTGAGCGTCACATCTCAGCGCCCCTGCCGCGGCTCAAAGAAGCCCAACGCTGGATCCTCGACCATGTCCTTGCCAAGGTGCCCCTGCACGAGGCCGCCCATGGTTTCGTGGGAGGGCGCTCTATTGTCTCCAATGCCACCGGGCATTTGCAGCCAACGGTGCTCGTCAACCTCGACCTCGAAAACTTCTTCCCTACCGTCTCCTATCGACGGGTGAAGGGGCTCTTTCGCTCCCTCGGCTACAGCGAGCAGGTAGCGACGATCTTCGGTTTGCTCTGCACCGAGCCCGAGGTCACCGAGCTCGAACTCGATGGCGCGACATACTATGTGGCCCTCGAGGAGCGCTTGTTACCTCAGGGCGCGCCTACCAGCCCGGCCATCACCAACTTGATCTGCCGTGCCCTCGACGCGCGCCTTACTTCCATCGCCACCGCCCTCGGCTTTCATTACACACGCTACGCCGACGATCTGTCGTTTTCTGCTCAAGGCGCGGACGCCGACGCGGGCAGGCTCTTGCGTCGTGTGCGCCATGTGGTGGCCGAGGAGGGCTTTGTTGTTCACCCCAAGAAGACGCGTGTGCTGCGTCGCGGGCGCCGCCAAGAGGTCACCGGCATCGTCGTCAACGGCGACAGACCGAGCCTCGCGCGCGATGTGCTGCGGCGTTTTCGTGCCACCCTCTTTCAGCTAGAAAAGGACGGCCCTGCAGGCAAACGTTGGGGCCGCGCCGTGGCTGACGAAGGCGATGATGTGATCGCCGCGGTGGAGGGCTTCGCCAACTATGTGGTGATGGTGGATCCCGAAAAGGGGCAGCTCTTGCAAGAGCGCACACGGAAGTTGGTGGCACGCTACGGCAAAAAGCCCACACCTCCGCGTGGTGGTAGCGGCGGTAGCGGCGGTGGTGGCGGCCCAAGGCCGGCAGCTGAGGCACCCGCAGCGGCTGCCCAGGCCCCGGTGGTCGAGGCGCCACCCACAGCGCCCACCGAAGCACCATCAAAGAAGAAGAAGGAAAAGTGGTGGAAGGTTTTCTAGTTCCACCCTCAGTTCTACATTGAGAGCCGCGCCCAAGCGCAGGAGGGAATGACATGGCGGAGGAAAAGACCTATCTGGAGCTGTCTCAAGAGGGCGGTGGGGCTCATAAATTCTACGAAGTGATCGTCGATGGTTGTGAGCTGAAGGTGCGCTACGGGCGCATTGGTGACAAGGGGCAGGCGCAGCTCAAGACCTTCCCGACGGCGGAAAAGGCCCAAGCCGAGGCCGCAAAGAAGCTCAAATCGAAGACGAAGAAAGGCTACGCGGAGGCCGTGATGGGCGGGCGCGCAAAGCGCGCCGTCACGCGACGGGCCACCACGAGCAAGAAATCAAAATCCAACCAATCACCGATCCTCTGGCGTTTTGCCACCGGTGCCTCCACCTTTGGCATCTTTGTCGACGAGGCCTCCGTGTGGGCAGGCACGCAGGCCGGGCGTGCCTTCCGCCTCGACCACGATGGACAGGTGCGCAATCAGTTCAAGCTGCCTGATGGCGTTAAGTGCATCGTGGCTGATGATGACTGGCTCTACGCGGGTTGCGATGACGGGAACGTCTACGACCTGAGCAGCAAGAGCCCCATGGTGGCCTACCAGATCAAGGACGACGTCGACATCTACTGGATCGACATCAACGATGGTGTCCTTGGGGTGGCGGACGCCAACGGCAACGTGACCATCGTCAACCACGAAGACGAATCGCAGTGGAGCAAAAAGAGCCAGGGCGATCGTGGTTGGATGGTGCGCTGTGACGAGATCGGCGTGTGGCACGGTCACTCCGCCGGTGTGACCATGTACGATTGGGAGGATGGCGAGGAGATCTGGCACGAAAAGACCAGCGGCTCTGTGCTCTTCGGTTGGCAGGAGGAGTCCACGGTCTACGCCGCCACGTCCAACGACGTGGTGCAGCAGTTCAACAAGAAGGGCGAAAAGGGCAAGACCTATAGGTGCGATGATACAGTCTACTCCTGCGCCGCCGCTGAGGATGGAAAATATGTCTTCGCCGGGGACAGCTCATCATCGATCTATTGCTTCGGCGAAGATGGGGAGCGCCTCTGGAAGCTGGCCACAGGCTGTGGTTCGGCGCTGTCTATGCAGTATTTTCGTGACCGACTCTATGTGGTGACCTCCGACGGCATCTTGGCATGCGTTGACGCCAGCTCAGCGGCGATTCAGGCCGCCCAAGAGGGCAAGGTGCCCAAGGCCAAGAGCATCAAGGCCCCCGCCGAGGCCGAAGCGGCCCGGGTCACCGACGCGGTGCAGACTGTCAGCGACGCGGGCGAGGGCATCATCGTTGAGTGCTACAAAGAAGGCTCGAAGCTGCGTGTGCGCGTCATCACCGAGGGCTACGAGGGCTGGAACGTGCAGTTCCCGAAGAACCTCCGCGAAGAGGGCGCGCGCTATGTGGTCAACGAGCTGCGCGAATCGTCTCGGGGTGGCTTCTACCGCGCCTATGGCGAGATTCAGAAGCTCGAGTAGTTGTGAACACATATGCCTGACCTCGAAGATGGTGGCGCCGCCGAAGTCCCTGGCTCCGGCGGTCGCACCTACACCCTGAAGAACATCGGTGGCGCCTATTCGTGTACCTGTCCCGCCTGGCAGTTTCAAAACCAGGGGATTGAGCGGCGTAGCTGCAAGCACCTGCGTGCCTACCGCGGCGTTGAGGCCGAAGAGGCGCGGATAGGCGCACCGAGCACCGGCCCTGCGCGGCGGCCAACGTCAGGCGGGGGCGCGTTATCAGCGCCAAGCTCTGGAGGCGCGACCTCCACCGTGGCTCCCAAGGTGCTCTTGGCGCAGCGCTGGGATTCATCAACGCGCATTGAGGGCTGGTGGATCAGCGAAAAGCTCGACGGCGTGCGTGCCTATTGGGATGGGCAGCAGTTCCTCTCACGCCAGGGCAACGTGTATTGGGCACCCACCTGGTTCGTCGCCGACTTGCCCGAGGAGCCTCTCGACGGTGAGCTCTGGGTGGGGCGCAAGCGCTTCCAACAGACCGTCAGCATCGTGCGCCGGCAGGACGAGAGCGACCACTGGAAAGAGGTGCGCTACCTCGTCTTTGACGCGCCCGATCACGACGGTGGCTTCGAGGAGCGCCTTGAACACGTCAAGAGCATCTTCGCGGGGAGCCAACCTGAGTATGCCCATGTGGTAGCCCACGAGCGCTGTCGTGACGCGACGCACCTGCAAGAGGAGCTGTCGCGTGTAGAGGCCCTCGGTGGCGAGGGCCTGATGCTGCGCCAGCCTGCATCGCGTTATGTCGCTGGGCGTTCTGCCACCCTGCTCAAGGTCAAGAGCTTTCACGACGCCGAGGGGCGGGTGAAAGAGCACCTGCCGGGCATGGGCAAGCACGAAGGGCGCCTTGGGGCGCTGCGCATGGAGGCCAAAGACGGCACGCTTTTTTCGGTGGGCACGGGGTTTTCTGATGCTGAGCGAGAAGATCCGCCAGCCATCGGAGCGCTGGTGACGTTTCGCTTTCAAGAGCTCACTGACGCCGGCGTGCCACGCTTCCCCTCCTATGTGGGTGTGCGCCACGATTTAAGCTGGGAGCAGGTGGTCTGGCCTCCTGAGAGCATTCCGGTGTTAGGCAAGGGGGCCACTGGCTCAGCGGCTGGGTCTGAGCCCGCGCTGGCACCCGTGGCAGATCTCAGCGCTGTGCCGCCTGCTACTCCTCCCAAGCCCGTTGAGGAGGTGTCTCGGCAACTCCAATTCGAGGGCAGCAAGTCGGTGAGGTTCTGGGAGGTGGAGCAGCACGGCGCCAAGCTGACGATCACGTCGGGGCGTGTCGGACGTGAACCGAGGGTCGAGACCATCAGCTTCCGCACCGCCAAACTGGCCGCAGAGCGAGCAGACGTGCTGACGGAAGCGAAGATCGAAAAGGGCTACGAGGAGTTTTGAACTCTACCTCAAGATCCACGCTCATCTGACGATGGGTTAGGTATGACCGCTCCCTCGATTTCCCGTGATAGTCGCCCAAGACGCAGTGTGTTTCGAAACCTGATGGTGTCCATGCTTGCCTTCGGTTTGGCGGTGGGGCTCGTCTTTCCGCCTTTTGCTCGGCTCGTTCTCGGCACGGAGGAGGCGCTATCCCCGCTCTTTTTCACGCTCTGTGTCATGGCGGGGCTGATGGTGGGGGGGGCAAACTATGGTCTCTTTTCCCTGGTGGTTTCGAGAAATCTCAGGCGCGTGGCCGCCAAGATGGCGCGTGTGGTGGAGCAGGTTGGGGAGACCAAAGCCAGCGGCGCTGCGTGCACCGAGGACTGTTTGATCCAGATGACCAGCAACGACGCCATCGGCCATATGGAGCTTGCCTTCAATGAGCTGACCTTAGCCATCGCCCATCGTGTTGGTGTTGATATTGCGGTTACGGGGCTCGCCGAGACGCTCTCGCAGTCAGCAGAGCTCGATCACGTCGCTGAAGGCCTGCTTGACGCCTCTTTGTCGTGCTGCAAAGCGCCCGCCGGTGTCATCTATATCTCCGATGGTTTTGGTTTCAAGCTAAAGGCTCATCGCGGGGTCGACAGCGGGGAGCAGCTCCCCATGACCTTGGGCGCCGCCCAGGGCCTGGCTGAGCGTGCCATTCAGAACGGGAAGGTCGAGCTCGCCACCGACCATGGCATGACATGGTTTTCCCTCTCGACGCCCTTTGGCACCCTGCGCCCGAAGAATGTTGCGCTCGTGCCCCTGCGCGCGGAGGGGAGAACCGTGGGCTTGATCGTGCTCGCTCTCGACGCCGAGGATCTCGACAGTCGCAGCAGCGAGTTCCTCAGCGCTGTCTCCTCCATGGGCGGTCCATCGCTGCAAAACTCCATGCTGCACGCCAAGCTCACCGAGCTTGCGGCCATCGATGAACTCACAGGGCTGCTCAACCGTCGCTTTGGCATGCGACGGCTTGGCGAGGAGTACTCCCGCTCCATCCGGCATGGCGTCCCTCTTAGCGTGTTGATGATGGACGTGGACCACTTCAAACGCTTCAATGACACCCATGGGCATGACGCTGGTGATGAGGTATTGCGGGTGGTAGGCAACCTGCTCGATGACGCAGTTCGAGCTGGAGATATCGCCTGCCGCTACGGTGGTGAGGAGTTCATCATTGTCGCGCCTGGCACGGGCGCGGCCGACGCTGGCGTGATGGCCGAGCGGGTCCGCCGAAAAATCGAAACGACGACGGTGAAACATGCAGGCCAGACGATGAAGGTGACCATGAGCATCGGCATCGCCACCTGGCCTATGTTGGCGTGCTCCGCCCCTGAAGAGCTGGTCACGGCGGCCGATGCGGCGCTCTATTATGCGAAGGAAGCCGGCAGAAATATCGTGGCGATCCAGAAGGATCCCAAACCCATGCTCTTGAGGGAATCCAGCGACAACAATAGGGACACCGCCGTGCAACCCGCTGTGGTCAATGGTTGAGCGTCGTCTTGTGGAGCTTGTGATCCTGTGGTCGCATTTACGGGGAGCAGTGCCATCGTCGTGGCGGAACCCGCCATCGTTCTTCAGCCAGCCCGATGGTGCGCATGCGATGGTGGCCAAGCGCCTCTCTATGCGCACCATCTTTCATTGTCCTCCCTCCCAGGCCACCTGTGAGCAGATCAATCTTTACCACTACAGCACTCGATGCCGATGAGCTAGATCCAGTACCGCTCCCACCTGTGCCACGATCCATTGCACGAGACCAGACTCTGGTGAGGCATAAGGGCTTTGGGGAAGGGGGTGTCTAGTTCCGGACTAGAACGTCCGATACTGGATACCACTGGTCAGCGCGTCGGCCTTCGATGGCGAGGTCGACGTAAGCCTGGGCTCCATCCTTCGTCAGGATGGCGACGTCAAGAGAGTAGGTGGACGGAGGAATGCCAGGCGGGAGGGTGAACGTGTCGTCCACTTGATGGGGGCCTGGGAGCCAGGTCATGAGATTTGCGGTGCTGGCCCATTGGGCGGCGATCTGACCTGATGTTGAGCGGAGGCGGTAGGCAAGGGGCCATGGCTGGTAGATTGGAGCGACGCCCTTGTTGTTCCATCCCGCTTGCAATTCGAGAGTACTGCCAGGAGTGCTTTCGGAGCTATGGGTCAAAGTGGTCAGGACCATTCGGTAGCCGAGCTTCTTCTGAAACGCCTCCACGGCGGGACGCCAATCCAGAGGGATTGGAGAGGATTTTCCGTTCAGCACCGAAACATGCCATTCAAGGCCCTTTTGGAAGATCAGATCGATGTCGAAGCCCAAGTCGTACCATGTCTGAATTACCCAGCAGACCTCGAACTGGACTGGAGCCGTCTTCCACGCCTCCCCAATCACCGGGTTCTGCACAGCCGGGCCATAGAGGTTTTCCATATGGTTCCACGTGGGGTCGGTGTTGCCATAGTCGCCGAAGCAGTCGCCGCGCCAACCAGAGCCCTTGGATATGGCGTACTCAACCAGACCACCGATGGGTATCGCCAAAGGAGTGTTGGGGAAGGCATCAATGTACTGATCGATAATGGCTTTCTGGTTGGCTTCAGTGGGGAAGTACTGTTCGCAGGTGGCAGTCTGCGCCCCAGTGCAGCAGGCCGTGTTCCACTCGCCCCAGCAGCCCACTGAGCCGATGTCCACGTGGTCGATGCTCGGTGAGCCTGAGTAGCGCTTTCCGAAGGCCCTGAGCAATCTCTCATGGTAGTCCAGGAAGACCGAATCGTTGTGGTCTGGGAACGTGCCCTCGCTCTCCACGACGCCTCCTACGCCCTTGTCCAGCAGCCACTGGGGCGGTCCGGACTGATAGTCAGTCATGATGCGAAAGGCTAGCGTTTCGCCCTTGGCGGCGGCCTGGCTGATGACGCCGTCCACTAGGGCGAAGTTGTACTGCCCCTCGACTGGCTCGAGCTCAGCCCAGGACCAACGGAAGTAGGCCACGGTCGATCGGGGGTACTCTTCTAGCGCGGGTGGGTTGCTCCCGCCGAAGTGGAAGTCGGCGAAGCCCATGCCGGGGTTGTAGAGGATCTCGTCGATCTCCACCGGGTGAACCGTTGTTGTGGGGCCCGGCGTGGTGTCGCTAAGAGGCGTGGTGTCCCTAAGAATTGTATCTGTAGCCTTATTAGCGTCTGTAGCCTTATTAGCGTCCTCGAGCCCTGAGTCGCCACCTCCGGCGGCGCTGTCAATCAAACCGTCGCCGCCATCGTTCTTGATGTGGCTGGTGGAGCTGTCGCCCCCAGCGTTTTGGAGAATGCCGTTTGAACAACCCACGGCCCAAAACGCCAAGGCAATCGACATCAAATGGATGAGCTTCATGGGAGGGATTGTAGCGTGAACACAACCCAAGTGCACCGGGGCAGCTACCTACAACAAAGCGTGCCCGCGGTTTTGTTGCCTAGGCAGCCACCGAAATACTCTTGGGGATATCTGTCCAAGAAGCCGCAGCCTGTCCAGTTGCAGCGATTTCCCAGTAGGTCAATGTTAGACGCGCAGACGCGCATGGGGTCCTCTCCGCAGCTGCTCCCACCATAGAACACGGCGGCGCAGTTGTTGGAGCTATAGCCCGTCCACCGAAGATCGGCGTTGGTCCAGTAGTTATAATTTGGAGCTTGCCCGTCGCGTTTGTCCACCCACTCTTTCGCTGCGCAAGGTCCAAAGCCTTTGGCGCACAGAGCAGCGCGATTGGCGTAGCTCACTCTGCCAGCGCAACCACGCATGTCATCAGAGAAAATCTGCTCGGCGTTGGTGCCCTTGCAGCCTGTAGCCAAGCAGCCTGTGGGGCCACAGAACTCTCCCTTGGCGCAGGCTTGATCGCACTCTCCACAATGACGCAGGTCCGTGGTGGTATCCACACACTCATCATTGCAGTTGTCTTGCCCAAGATTACAGCAAAGGCCCGCGGTGCAGACCTGACCCTGGAAGCAGGTCATATCGCAATCACCGCAATGCGCGGAGTCGGCCTGAAGATCGCGACAGACGCCATCACAGGCGGTCTCATTCACAAGACAGCAGACGCCCGCTGAGCAACGCTCATGCGCAGCACATGTCCAATGGCAATAACCGCAGTGGTCGGGGGAGTTGTTCAGGTCCACGCACTCATCATCGCAGAGGGTCTCCTCACATAGTGGGAGATCCAAGGTGATGTCGGCGCCAAGAGCGGGAATGTCAGCCAAAGGCAGGTCACCTTGGAGGTCGCCTCGAGGCGATTGATCCACTGGCGCATCCGAGGCGGTCTCTATGGCGCCATGATCCAGACGAATGGGGGTAAGAGACGCGTCAATGTGTTCATCCACGTGAACGCCAGAAGCACCAGCAGCAAATATTGGAGGGTCGAAGTAGCCCGCATGATCTTATGATAGCCGGTTTGGGGGCGTTTCGTTAGGCTGCCTCCGCCTTTCGCAGCTCACTCACGAGGGTTTCGATCTGAGCGCGCAGATCCTCAACGACGGCCTGGAGTGTCTCCAGTTGTTCCTCGGCGATGCCGTCGACCTCGCTGAGCTGCTCCAGCAGACGCTGCGCGGTGGAGTAGGCCCGGCGCAGAGCCAAGAGTTGCTGTTCGTCGGGGGAGCGGGGGCGAACGATGGGATCGAAGTTGCGTCGCAGTTGTTGGGCTGATTGCCCCTGCTCGAAGACGGCATCATGCAGATCCGAGAGCACCTCTTCGTTGGGCGGTTCACTCGGGGCGTTGCGCGGCATGGAGCCGTCAGCGCGTGGTTCGCTGGTGGCCCGCGCAAGGTAATCCAACGCTTGCAAGGTAATCCAACGCTTGGTAGCTTGGGATTTCCCCCTCATCGCTGCCCTCGAGGCGTTGGGGGGCGTGCTTGTTTAGCATGGCGAAGGAGACGAGCAGCTTGTCCACCGTGGCGCCACGGAGGCCAAGCTCTGCTGCGCAATAGGATGGCAGATCGTCATAGCCCCAGCTCTGGAAGCCCCCACGCTCGCGCACCGCGTGCAGCGCCGCGGCGAGGTCCACCCAGGAGCGCTTGAACATCAGCCTTTGTTTGAAGCTCTTCAACCAGCTGCGTGAGTCGTTGCACGGTATGAGACATGGCGTGCAAGGTAGCCGATCTTTTCGGTGCGCGCGAACGCGAATGCTGTGCTCTATCGGGCAGCACTGCCAGGGCATCGTCTCGTGATCCTTCGATGTGGCCGCTCCAGGCGCCGTCGAGATCAGTCACCACCGCGTAGTTTCCCGACTCGAGTTCGCAAAGAACGTGTGCCCAGCCTTCATCGTCGAGGCTTGGCACATATCTGCCATGACCACTCCTCTACTCGCTGGCTGCAGCGGGCAACCCAAAACACCTCAGGGCGTTGAAGCCAAGGCCCTCGAGGGGCAGCACGCTGGCGATGCCGTTGTCGGTCTGAAGGGAGAGGTCCACTTGGGGCCCGTTCACATCCACTTCGCCGTTCCTCCCCAAAACGATCATCACGATGGGCCCCGCCATCTCCCCGCTTGGGCTTTGCTCGAGCACCACGGCGATCTCTCCATTGTTCAGGCGTACGACGCTGCCCTCCGGAAAGATCCCCACCACGGCGACGAGATCAGCCCCTTGGGGCAGGGTGTTCGACTTTGTCTGTTGTGACATGGCGGCGAGGGCGTGGTGATGGGGGTGCGTCCCGCGTCCTTGTCGGTGCAGGGTCAGGGTATCGAGGCGATCCGCTAGCCGGATGATGCGCGAGTAGAGCGAGAGCGAGCGTTGCTTCTCGCCGTAGAGGTCCGCCGCCGAAAACTCCAGCTGTGACTCATAGAGCACCACGGCGCGCGCGAGCAGATCTTTGCTCACGGGCGCGGCCAGCAGCAGCTTTTGGAGGCGCGAGACCCAGTGCAGCGCGAGGCGGGATCGGGCGTCACTTGATAGCTCGGCGGGTTGCTCCATGCTGTTGAGCGTCGCGTTTCCCAGGCCTGCTTTGGGTAGGTCATGCATTAGCGCGGCCACGCCGAGGCCAACGAGCTGGTTGCGCTCGAAGCCCAGTCCACGGCCGAGTAAGAGCGCGAAGACCGCGGTGCTCAACAGGTGCGACGCCAGATCGCCGCGAAGCTCGGGTTTGAGCACGAGCGCCAGCAGCAGCCCTCGATAGCCTTCGAGGTGATCCACCAGCACCTGCACCAAGCGCTTGATGCGTAGGGTAGGGCTCATGCTGCCCTGGCCAAACGCTGTGACCATCTGTCGCACCAAGGCCAAGAGCGCACAGTAGGCGCGCACGAGGTACTCTTCGAGCTTGAGCTTGCCCCCGAGGTCGCGCCCCACACGGCTGCGGCGCACGTTGATGCCTCCATGGTCGTGGGCCAGAAAACCTGGCGCCTGCTCGGGCTCGCTTAGGGCCACGACCCAATGTCGAACGAACTCCCGCAGCTCGTCCAGCGTTGTGGTGGGAGGCAAAACCAGCCCATCCATGCCCACGCGGTCCCACGCGCACTTGAGTTGCTCGGCCTTGCCATAGGTGGCGTAGTCCATGCGCAGCAGACGCCGGTTGGCGAAGAAGCTGTAGCCGAAGAGCGAGAGCTCGAGGGGCTCGGAGGTGGCTTCTGCGAACGTGCAGGCCCCGCTGAGGATCTCCTCCAAGGCTGCCCTCACGACGTCGTTGCCCATGTCGTAAATCCGCGCCGCTTGCTCCAGGGCGTTGAGCTTCACGATCACACGAGCGGCCTCTGCCTGTTCGACGGCGTCGCTGGGTTCCTCGAGCCCTGGGCTGGCGTTTGGGCCAGCTTCTGGGCCGGCTTCTGTGGGCGTATGCTTGTGGTTACTCATTCCACCCGCTCCAACGCGCGCTCTATGGCCTGACGAACGCCGTCGCTGAGGCGTTTGTTCAAGCAGGCCTGGAAAATACTCTGGGCGGTTGCTCCGCCCACACGTTGCACCGCCTCGAAGATCTCTTCTCGACGCTGCTCTACACGCTTACGGCGTAACGGATTCCCCGCGCTCAAGGCGTTGATAGCGTAGTCGCGACACTCCCCGCCCCCCCAAGACACGGCGAGTTTATGCAGGCGCTTGCGCTGCTCTGTGGGCCAATCCTTCGCGCCGCTGGCGACGATCTGGCAGAGCGCAGCGTCTGCCGGTCCGATGCAGTTGCAGGTCTCCAGTGCTGCGAGCACATGCAAGCGGAGCTTGGGCACGTCTCGTTCGAGGAGCTTGACCAACGCGGGCTGGGCCCCAGATAAGCGCCCTTTCAATCCTTCAATGGCGGTGACGTTTACGCGCCAGTCCTCATGACCGATGGCTCTGCGTAGGGCAGCTAGCGCACCTGGAGCCTCGCTCGCCGAGAGCGCGCGCATCGCCCCGAGTACTACGGCCGTCTCTGCCGAGGAGAGCTGTTGCACGAAGAAGGGCGTGAGGTCTGCGCCGCGGGCTTGCAGCAACTTCACCAGCGCTCGCCGCCCAGGGCTCGAGGCTGCGTGGCGAAGCAGTCCAACGAGCTCGCGGTTCACCTCGGGGGGGAGCAGGCGAAAAAAGACCTCAAGCTGGGAGAGGTCGAAGGTCTCGTCCACCGAGAGCAGGGGAGCGAGGCGGCGCAGGCCTTTGCCTCCGCATACGGCGTCCACGGCTGCGCGCACCAGCCCCTGGCCTTCCTCGCCGCCCTCATGAGCGATCTGCGCCAGGTCCTCGGATACGCCCGCCAAGAGCGACCAGCGCTCCTGATCAATCAACTGATCGACGAGCTGGGCTAGCAGCTTGACCACCGATTGCTGCCCGTCGGGCAACGCTGTCATCTTGGAGGCGAGCCAGATCGCGCGTCGCCAGATGTCCTCGGCCATGGTCACTTCGTCAGAGGGCTCGTCGAGGCGCTCTGAAATGTCGCCATGCAACACCATGGTGGCTAACGCCTCTGGGGCGAGGGCCAGGGGGACGTCCTGGTGCGGCGAAGTCGATGAAGTAGGTTGGGAGGGTTCAGCGAGAGCGATGGCCAGCAGCGCCGCGAAATCTCCTTGCTCGCCGGAGTCATCGGCGTCGACGAAGCCTTCCACGAGCACGTCCACAGCGCGGTAGCCGATGCCCTGCAGGTTTTTTTGCCAGAGCATCGTCACGGAGTCATCTTCGGTCTGGACCCTGGCGGGGATGCGCAAGACCTCCAAGAACTCGCCAAGTTCCTCCACCGTGGCGCCGCGTTTGAAGTGCAGCTCTCTCACGCCATCACGAAAGAGGCGATAGGTCATGCCCAGGCGCTCTTCGTCGCTGGTGTAGACCGCCTCTTGCTCCAGCAGAAATTCGTAGGGGCTGATGCGCACGGAGAACTCGCCGAAGCTCACCAGGACCTCCTTGAGTTGACGATGCGCGTTGGACAGCGCTTGCGTGCAGCTCTCCGAGCGCCCCTCGTAGAGGTTGAAGATGCGGATGGCCTTGTCCAGCGCAGAGAAGACTCCCTGGACGGCTGTCACCCGAGCGGGGCTTTGCTCGCCACCAAGGGCGGACGCGTCGATGGCGGGCCCCTCGTAGAGCGTGCCTGCATCAACGTCGCCTGCAACGGAAGCGTCACCGGCGTCCAGATCGAGCGCGAGATCCAGCGCATCTTCATGAGGTGGGGGCGTGACCTCCGCCCACTCCGCTGAATGGGATCTCTGCGGTGATGGAGGGAGCAAGACCTCCGGCTGAGTTTTCACCTCATTGGGTGCGAGGGGGGCTTTTTCGAGAGGCGGCAAGTTCTCCTGGTATCCAGAGATAAGCGGCGATATCGCCGCATAGAGCGCCGTATTCTGCGGTATGGGCGCTGTGCTCTGTGGCAGGGGCGGCGCCTCATAGCGCCCCGTGTCGATGGCCATGAGGGGGCTGTCTTCCGCGATCTGCACATTGGCGTGGCGGCCGCTGTCCAGCCACGCCTCACCGGTGGATGGGGGCTCAGCCTCATCCTCAGCGGGAGGCACAGCGCGCGGTCGAACGGGTTCAGCAGCAGGTGGTGCAGGCGCTGTTTCCGGTGCCACAACGGCAAACGGCCCAGTGGGAGGCTCAGTGGGAGGTCCAGTGAGAGGCCCATCAGGTTTAGGCGACGCCACGGCTGGAGGTAGCTCAGCAGGCGCGTCGAGGACTAACTCCTCGTCACCCTCGTCGAGTTCCACCTCGTTGCCGCGGAAGATCAGGTCGTGTCCATCATCCCCAGTCATCGACCCCTAGCCTACCAGAGACGATGGCAAGGTGGGAGCTTGGCGCTTACTCAATATCAATGCTCAGGGGCACGACAAGACGATGACCTTGAGGTCCTCGTTGGTTTTGTCGTAATAGGCGACGTGGATGTCACCCGTGGTGTCCATGACCATGGAGGTATCGTCCAACCCGACAGTCCCCGCCGAGCTGAGGACCTGGCTCGTCCAGCTGCCCGAAGCGTTGGAGACGTATCTCATGCTGCCCACGTATTTGTAGTAGAGGATGTGCACGAAGCCGCTAGGGTCGACGACGATGTGTGTGTCATAAGCCTCGGCGGTGATGGTCGCTGTGACTGGCTCGCTCAGCCACCCTCCAAGGGCATGGGGCGTCGCATACCTCAGCACAGGTTTCGCGTTCGCGTTAGAGGCGGAGAGAAAGCTGATATGGCGCATTCCCGCAGCATCTATCGCGAGAGAGGACCAGGCCCTGACATAGTCCTGGGCATAGACGGTCTCCTTTTCCCAGCTGCCTCCTTTGTTCGTTGCATAGATCAGCTCATCTACCCAGATTGCAGAGTCGGTGTAGGCCAGGTGCGCCTTCCCCACATTATCGAGCTGCAATGAGACGCTGCTCTCGACCTTAGCCGTCGCGTCCACCGTCTCTATTTCCCAGCTCCCCGAGGCGTTGGATGCAAATTTGAGCAGCTTCAACTCCTTGTCGGTGTAGGCGATATACACCTTCCCGGCTGCGCCGACCTTCAACGAGCTGTGCATGCCATGAATGCTCGTCGTGTCGAGGATCTCTGTGCTCCATGCCCCTGTGGCGTTCGTCGCATAGCGCAGCTTTCGCAGCGTCTCATCCCAATAACTCACATGGAGCTTCCCCCCGGGATCGATGCCCAGTGATGAATGGCGGCCCACTGCCCCCTGAGCGTGCACGGTCTCTGTGGACCAGCTCCCCGAGGCGTTGGTCGCCACTTTTAGATTGCTGTTGGTGTTGTCGTAGTAGCTGATATGCGTCTTCCCCGCTGGGTCGATCTGCAGGGACGTGTTCTCTCCGACGTCGCCTTGGGAGTCGATGGTTTCAGGTGTGCTCACCATCGAGCGCACACACCCCGTCAGAGGAGCATCCGATGGCGCCAGGTCTGGCGTGAGGTCTGTCGCCAGGTCTGGCGTTCCGCTCTCGGGTTGAGGCTGTGAGTCTTCTGTTGCCACGTCGACCCCTGGGCCGTCTGTCCCGCGGCTGTCGAGTTGACCCTGCGAGTCGTTTGCTGCCGAGTCCGTGCCGACGTCGGTGGCCCACGCACTGTCAAGGGCAGGCGCCTCGCTCAGCCCAGACCCGCAGCCCACGAAGGCGACCGCCGCGACGAGCATGATCAAATAAGAGGAGTTATGTTGCAAAGAAATGCGCATGGTGAGTCCTATGAGCAGGAGGTCGGCGTGGGTTATCTATCCCTGAGAGTCGTCTTCGCAGCGGATCTTCCTCTTGTTGGGGCGTGTGCTGGCGGCCCACGAGTAGCGCGTCGCGCCATAGCTGCCCCCGCCCATGTGGCTTTGATAAGCGGAGAAGAGCACGTAGAAGCAATCACCGGCTCTCTCTTGTGTTTTGGCGGGGCCGCCAACCCAGATGAAGCGCTTGCGCCCACGGATCGAACCATATTTTCCGCGGGTCACCGACCAGTCCATGGCGATGAGTGCCCGCTGGAAGTCGATCTTCGTGCCCCAGGAATCGTCTTTGGCCACCTTCATCACGGCGGATTCCATGGCAGCATCTTGGGCCACCGCCTTGGGCGGGGCCTTGCTGTAGGGT
>JAFCZD010000588.1 GCA_019314525.1 Deltaproteobacteria bacterium | reverse complement strand
CGCTCATTTGGCTGCCGACGTGTTCTGGGGTTGGCTGCGGGTGAGGATCAGGTTTTCGGCAATTGATATTCCGCAAACCAAGATGAACCCGGCCAGGGGCCAACTCAATAGGACCGAGCCCTGATAGGCTTGAATTGCTGCGCACACGAAAGAAAGCGGGCCCAGAAGCAGGGATAGGCGCAGCGTGATCGTGAAGAAACGCCCCTGGATGAGGTAGTCACCGATGAAGGCGAAAAGCAAAGGGGCAACCCACTGTGGTTGGCGAACGTGAATTAGCAGGGCGAGGACTGCAAACTTGATCAAGAGATCGGACAGTAGTGAGAGGTTCTTGAGGTAGCCGAAGTTGCGGGCAATGAACTTGGAAAAGTCCCTCTTCGATTTTCTGGAGGCGCGAAAGACCACCGCATAAAGCGCAGCGACCAGCAACAACAACATCGTCCCGATGATGATGATGTTGGAAATACCCAAGTCGCTGTCGTGGGCAGAGAGGTTCAGGAACATGCTGTACAGATGACCGCTGACAAGTTCCCAGATGAGAATACTGGTCGCGAGCACGATGGCCGTGATTTGCAGCGTTAGGTTGGCCCCGATGATTACGCGGTCGGGCCGCGTGTGACTGTCACCACCAGATGTTTCAATCGCTTTGCGGACCGTTGCTAGATCGTTGATCGCTCGTTGTACAAAATCATCCGGTGTGTTCATTTTCCTGGCCTTGCGCAAATAGGTTTGTACTACAAACAGGATGACGCCACAAACAACCGTGTCAAGCCAGATTTGGATGCTTCTCGTAAACGGTTGAATGATCGGAACTATTTATGAACGGTCGGGCTCAGCGATGCTCATGACTGCGCTATCTTTGCCGCTTTCCCGTTGCCGTCATGTTGTCGCGACTCTGCATCGACCAACGGAACGAGAGCGACATCCCCTCCCTGAAGGGCTGGGTCATCACTCGCTTTCCCCTCAACCGCCTCCTGCTGCTCACGTTCGCCAACACCAGAGCGAATACCAGCGCCGGAAGAGAAGACCTCAAAATCCACATTCACCAGGCAGTCCAATTCCCCTCCGCCAGCTTCCAATAGCCCCCCGTTCCAGCTTGATGGTTATGTGTTCCACGGATTCTCCCCTGATGGCACCCATCTCGCCATCGAGAGCCATGGACGGTTGCTCAACAGCGGCAGGTCCTTTGCTCACATCTCTGTTGTGCGCACAGGTGACAATCGCGTCATCGTCGGTCCTGTCAATGCATCGAAGGAGGAACTCCACGGGCCACGCTGGAAACACAAAGTTGCGAGCTTGTTGGCCAAGTATCGCGTGCGCAAGAACGGACAGCTGCTGACTCTGAACACCACAGAAAACAAAGCCAAGAATGTGACGTTTTTCGCCGCAGGTCAGAAAATAAGCGTCTCACTTGAGGAAACTCCTGATTCACGCGCTTGCACGGATAGGGGAGCAAGCAAGCTCGCTGCGGGGCTGGTCAAGAAGTCAGGGAAGAGCATGAAGAGCATAACGTTCAACACCCGCTGGCTGCGGCGCTCTGGGCGATGCCTGTCCGACTACACTGTGGTCCAAGCCCTTCGTTTTCAGAACGTGTTGGTCTTGGTGCTGCGCTACACGGTCATTGGCAAAGGCATGACGTTCAATCGTGAGTATCGTGTTGGCCAAGACAGCTTGGCAAACAAAATGCATAGTCTTCGAGTGTTGACGACTGAGGCTCACGATGACTGCTTTCTTCGGGCGTAGAATCATGACTTTTCCACTGGCCATCGTGGTGCTTGCCTTGACTCTGCTGTCACCTCTGGCCAGAGCGAATGACGTTCAATCGGGCCCTTCTTCTCGCATGACAGATCGACCTCACATTGCTTCCGCCGCGCGGCGCGCGATTTCGACCCTCCTCAGGAAAGGGCCAAATATTTGGGTAAGAACCGAAAACTGTCCATCGGGAACCTGCATATTCCTGCGCGGACTGACAGGTGGATACGGTCTCGGGCACCGCCAGGAGGCCCATGAGGAGGCCATCCAGTGGTTGGTGGGGAACGCAAATCGCGGGAACCGCAGTGCGACCAGAATCGATGCCATCGCATCGAGTTGGGCGGATTGGGAGACCAGAACTTACGCGAAACCGCTGGCTGTCCGGGGGCGCGTAGCTGAGGAACGGATCAAGCCGAGCCGCTATTATCCCAAGAGTCGCTTTGAGTTGCAGGCGTCAATCCTCGACGTTGATGCCCTCGCGATCCTGACCCCCACTGGCCCCGATGTCAGCGGTTGGCTCGTGCAGTTCAGAAGGCTGGTGAGCAAGCTCCAACACATGGGCATTTATTCCTCACCAGATTCACGAGGGGGCCAGTTTCGCGGAGGCGTGGATGCACTCTTGGGCAATCCACGTCTCTTTCAGGCAGACCACTTGACGCCCGAAGGAGGGCGGGCCGCCCAAACCCTCTTCAATCGTTTTGGGCATAAGCAGGAGATCAACGAGCAGGATCTTCTGAACACATTGGAGAGTCAGCTCTGACAGCTCGTCAAGTGAAGTTGCCATGTCTCTGAAATGTGGTGTCCTTTTGGTCTCCGACTTGACATGTCATGACACGTCAAACATGCTTAATGTATGAGCATGGTCAAGGTGAGTTCCAAGGTTGAGTCAGAGGTGTGGGAGACGTTGCGGCAGATGGCGGCGGAGTCCCATCAGAGCATGGCGGGTCTACTGACCGAGGCGATCAAAGAGTATGTGGCACGTCGTCGGATCCGTCCCGTTGTCTTGACGCACCTCGACAAATCCATCGAAGAGAACCGTGAACTCGGCGAACGCCTTGCCCGCTGAGATGAATGGAGACAAGACGTTCTTTCTCACCCTCGACGAAGCCCTCGCTATTCACGACAAGCTGATCGACGTTTTTGGTGGTGCAGGTGGCGTTCGAGACTTGGGCCTGCTCGAAAGCGCGCTCTACCGGCCCCGCACTGGTTATTACGTTGAACTGATGGCGATGGCCGCGGCGCTCTTCGAGTCTCTCCTCAACAATCCCGCCTTCATTGATGGGAATAAGCGTGTGGCGTTCTTCGCTACAGACGTTTTCCTCAGACTCAATGGTTGGAAGCTGCAGGTCGAGGCCGCGCAAGCGGAGGTAGATCTTATTGGCATGCTCGAAGAGCACGAGGCGAATTTTGCAAAGCTAGAGGTCTGGATAAGAAAGCACGCTGAAGCTCTTCGCTGAATATGAACTACTGCAATACACTCCATCGCGTTCGCGTTATGGCGAAATGCAGCTGGAACCGTCCCCTCTGGTGTTGGAGTAACGAAGGGCCCTGTGAGCCGTTAACACTTTCGAAGGGAGCTACTCGTTGCCATCCACGTCAAAGACAACATCGCTGAATTCGGTGGGTATCAAGATCGCTCCGCTTGCGGGATCTGCAAGGGCTTGAACAGTCTCATCAACCACAAACCTTTGAGCGGTTTCGGGCGATGGTGTGACGATTAAGTGTGTTTGGGTGGACCCGTCTGGCAGGCAGACGTCGATCAAGCCGTTGGTGCGCGTTGGCGAGAGGTGTGAATCAAGCTTGATCTCGCTGATGAACGCGCGTGGATGCGCCAAATCGGGTGCGGTGAGCAGCACTAACCCAATTGAAGTGGCAATCTTTTGTATATTTCTCAGAGTTTGGTGATGCTTGTATCACCATCACCATCACCCT
>JAFCZD010000587.1 GCA_019314525.1 Deltaproteobacteria bacterium | reverse complement strand
ATCTTCTTTCCAAAGGAGCAGCTCGCCGTGGACGGCACCAAGGGCCTGCACCTTGAAAAGGTCGACGACATCCTGATCCGCCTCGACTACGTCTCCGCCGCCAAGGCCTGGTAGGCGTCCCGCTCCGCGACATCCCCTTCACTCCGGGTCATCCCCACCACTCCCCCTACTCCACCGATCGCTTCTCCATATGCGGGTCACAGCGGCAGGTGCCAAATGAGATCAAGCTCTTCACCTTGCCGCCTTTGGGCAGCGTGCAATCGGCGCTCAGGCTGCCCTTGTAGAGGTCTCTGCTCTGGTGATGGGTGTGGGCGGGTCGAGATCGCGCGAGTTCCACCCGAAGCGAGGGGCAGTTCGCGTTGGTCAGCGAGAGTTCCTTCCACGGCTCCCCCACCGCACCCCGGGTGGCCAGGATCACTTCATGGCCTTGGCCGTCGTTCCTGGAATTATCCACAATGCGAATCATCTTCGTGTCTGGCGGGGTACCAAGCAGCGCGATGCCCCTGAAGTCATATCCCACTATGCGCTCACCTCCGAAGCACTGCGACGGCTGAAAGACCACAGACCCGAGAGGGCCACCCGTCAGCACCAGGTGCCCCTCGGCCTCTCCGGCGTTGGGTGCACTAAGCCACACGCCGACCGCACAAACGCCAGTCATCCCGATGAGCCCCAACACGCTGAACAGACCTGTACGCAGCGCTTTCCGCCGACGCGCTTGCATGGCGCGGTGATTCACCTCCACGGCGCCGCAGTCGAGGCAGTTTCGCTCAACGCCACTATCGACCATCCGGCCACCACACTCAGAGCAGGTTCCCATGCGCTCATTCTCCTCTGCATTGCTAACGGGGAAGAACCCACGAGTTCTTCGTCGCAAGCTACGACGCCAACAACGTGCAACTCCGGGAACTACAGCTCTATCTCCGCAGGAGCACCAAACGTCGCCTGCTCCAGCGAGGCGCCGGCGAGGTTCGCCTCGTGGAGGTCTGCGCCTGTCAAGTCAGCTTGCCGCAAGTCGGCGCCCGAAAGGTCCGCTCCGCTGAGGTCAGCGTCTCGCAGGTTCGCCCCCACCAACGAGGCCCCTGTGAGCTTCGTACCGCTGAGATCGACGCCGCTTAGATCTGCGCGGCTTAAATCTGCGCCTGAAAGATCGGCGTTGGACAGGTCTGCCGGAAGGACGCTGCTCGAAGCGTCGGCGCTGCTCTGCTCGCCTCGCGCCCCCTCCCCTGGATCGTCGGCGGAGACTTGCTGCAAAGCGCGCCCCTGCCCAAAGTCTGCTCCTTCGAAACTCGCCTTGGAGAGATCCGCGCCGGCGAAGTTCGCGTCACAGAGGTCCGCCCCTGAAAGGTTGGCCTCACAGAGGTCCGCCCCTGAAAGGTTGGCCTCAGAGAGGTCAGCATCTTTGAGGGTTGCTTTGGAGAGATCAGCCAACTCAAGGTTCGCCGTAGAGAGGTCCGCCTTCACCAACGTGATCTCGCTCAGATCCCGCTCAGAAAAATCCGCATGAACGAGGGAGGGTTCATCCTGTGCACCCTTCTGCTTGTCATCCACCATCTTCAAGGCCTCCTTGGCGGGGAAGCATAGCATCTGCTGGAGCCCGCACGCGCCTTGGTGGCTATTTCAGTCTTCGAGACAAGACGGGCACACAAAAAAAGAGGGGGCGGTGTTGGGCCGCCCCCTCTCGTCGTCACACAACGCTAATCTTAAGCGTTACTGATTAAGCTATTGAGCTGCGTCGTAGGTGACAACCTTGTCGAGGAACTTGGCGTTGATCACGGTGCCGCCATACTCGAGGCCGATCAGGCCTTGCTTGACCCATGTCGCGCTGGGGGACATGGCGGTGAGTTGCAGCAAGTGCGGTGGCACGAACTGCAGCCCGGGGAGCTGACGCGCGGCGTCGAGCACAGGCTTGATCGCGCTGCGAAACGCCTGGTAGTTGGCGTGCTGCATGCCCACGACCTGGTCGATCTTGCCCAGAAGTGCGTCTACCTGCTGCGTCTGCGCAGCAGACATCCCACCGCGTCCGCCGCTACCTTGCAGCTGCGACATCACCTGGGGCTTCATGCCCTTCCAGGCGTCGGCTTGGACCTTCGAGCCAATCTTCTCGCCCCATTTGCTGCGCGGAAAATGCACGGCGAGGGCGTTGGCGATCATGTCGGCGGCGGTCATGGGGCCAAAGGCCATCTTCTTGCTGTCAGCGGTACGCTTCGCAGCCGGAGCATACTCCCAAGCAGACTTCAGGTTCTTCGGAGAGACACCGATGCGCACATTCCTGATTTCCGTGTTGCGCGCGGAACCCATCGTCGTGAACGCTGAAGCTTGGCCGCTGTTGTGCTTGCCAATCTCACGCTTGAAGTTGCCCCACGTCTGACGACTCACACCCAAGTCTTGAAGGACAGTGCGATCGTTGAGGGGAGCGTGAATCGCCGCGCTCAGGCTGGTATACGCCAACTCAGCACAGTAGATTTTGTTGTTGGCGTCGGCGAAAAACTGCTGCGATTGAGCCTTCTCCGCTGCGTTGCCAGCCACGCCCTGGATCATCATCTTCACCGCATGACGGACCTGCTTGGGGGTCTTGACGGTCAGGGAGTCACCACCGTTGTAGTCGCCAGGGAACTTCGATACAGCGTCGAAGCCGACGAGCATGGTGCGCATATTCTTGCTGAACGCGCGCTGCTGCCCTGGTTTCAGATATTTCGGGTATTTGGGCTTAAGCAACGAGAGGTTGCCGTAGGCAGATGATCCGCTGTCATAGAGGCCAAAACGACCGGCACCCTCATCACCACCTGGATAGCCAGGAGGCATGTTGATGGTGGCCGCGCCGTCTTTGTATTTGCCGCGAGCGTTCTTGCGACCGACCTTGGTGAGGATGGAGATATGCGTGGCCCAGAGCTTGATCAACTCTTTGGCGTTGCCGGGGCTCAGGTTCGTGAGATCGACCACGCCCATGGCGTAGTCGGGGTTCGCCTGGCGCTGATGCACGAGGAAGCCAAACTCACCACGCTTGAGCTGTTTGGCGAGGGCATGATCACCACGAACCATCTTCTGGCCTGAGGCAAAGGCTATCGAGCCAAGTTTGTCGTGCGCGGGGATGACCGTGGGCTCCCTCTTCCCACCCTTTTTGGGGTTCGGAAAGAGATGCGTGCCGACGAAATCCTTGCCGTTTCTCAAGGCTGGGTGGCGGACCTCTACGCTCAACAGGCGCTTGACGCTCGCGGGTGCCCATCCAAATTGCCGCTTGAAGGCCTGTGGGTTGAGCTTATAGCTGACACGTTGCCGACCGCGGTTGACCCGGTTCTGGTTCGGGTTGAGCCGGCCCTGGTTGACCTGGTTCTGCTCAGCCTGTTTGGCTTGCCGATCAGCGCTTGCGATGGCTGGTGCCATCAAACACGCGGTGAGCACCGCGATGATCATCTCTCTCTTGCGTCTCATGCTATCTCCTCGCTTAAGCGTCAACTCTCGAAATCTTCACCTGCGTTTCACCGCATTCGAGGTCCGACTAAGCAAGGGTTGTGCCGTATGACGCAGCGAGTTAAGGGGCGGGAGATTCTGGGGGTTTCTTCTGTGCTCTTAGAGGCTTATGAGATGAAGAACAACCAAGCCAAAGATGCGCTCTTCTGAGAGCCTGAAGAGGAAGCCTCCGACCCCAACAGCGACTCTCCGAAAGCAGGCGACCAAAGGATCCGCCA
>JAFCZD010000586.1 GCA_019314525.1 Deltaproteobacteria bacterium | reverse complement strand
CGGAGAGACAGCCGCCTGGACCGTGGAAAGCACGGGCCCCACGGCGATGCGGCCATGGGCCTTCATCAGGTAGAGACGAAAGCGGGGCGTAACCAGCACGCTGTGATTCTGCTCTTTCTCGACTCTAAGTCCTCTACCACCAGCGGCCTTGGCGACCGCCAAGAAACAAGTCACTAGCTCCACTGGGCTCGCCTTGCTGCTAAACACGTAGGTGGGCAAAGTGCTGGCCGCCTCGATCAGGTAGAAACGCTTGGTCTTGTGTCTGACATCCTTCAAACAAGCCGCCTTAGGGCCAAGGCGAGTCAACGCTTGCTCGATCTTCCGATCAAAGGCGCTTTTTCCGGAAGGAAAGGCTTGCAGGCTCACCGTTCCCGCAGGCAGCCAACTAAGCTCCTTGGGCAGTGACGAAGTAGCGGAAGCCGCCGGCTGTCCCGCTCCGTGAGCACAGCCGACGAGTGCGCTAAGCGCCAGCAGCGAGACGAGTTTTTGGGGCTTCATTTGAGTGTTCATTGCCTCTCTTTTCACGGGTGGGCCTGTGGCCTCGAAGCGTCTATGCGCGATGGGCCGCCTCTATCGCTGCCCTCATCTGATGAGGTGGTGCATGGCCTCCGAAGGATATGGCGAACAGCACACCAGGACAAGCGGGGCCTCACTGTCGCTGCGGGGAACGACCGCAGTCTTCTTCGCCGCCCTTCCAGAGTCTACCCCTCCCCCTTGCGCCGAGCATCTGGGATCCCCATGATGAGGCTATGAGTTCCAACTTACCTCCTTGCGGTTTGTACAAGACCACAGAGGCCATCGGGCCAGTGCCGGCCGAGCGCCTCGTCTATTTCCACAACCACGGCAATCCCGGCCCGGGCATCTATGCGCCCGAGTCGTGGAACACGAACCGCGCTGTGTTCGCCGAGCGTGGCACGGTGATCGAAGATCTCAGCCTCATCGACACCCTCGAGCCACTGCCTGTGGAGGGGCTCTATTACGTCAAGGAAGAGATCTCTTGCTGCGTTAAGGGCTGCCGTACCTTCGCCCCCGGCGTTTTGGTTCAGCTCGGCTACAATGGTGCGGCCCAACCACTACTCTTTGTGCCGCACTGGCATAGAGAGGGTCTGCACATACCCGAGCAGGGCTTCGCCCTCGACAAAGACCGTATCTGCAAACTCGAGCGGCTCACCGTCGATCAACCGAAGCAAGAGCCCTCGGTGTCGTCAATGAAACTGAATTAGGGCGCAGGAGTCGGAGGAGCATGGAAGGATCTCGGGGAGCCGTAGCTCGCTACGGGGGGAGTTTCTCACTGGGGCTGAGGCCACACCTTGGCGAACTCCTCCACCGTGGCGTAGACCGCTGGGCCCTTGTCCTCCGCCGCGAGGAATCTATCCACAAAGACGAGCGCTTCAGAGAGCCGGCTCTCGTAATCTGAGAAGTTCACGGGGTGGTACCCGATGGAATAGGCCCGTGGCTCGCTGAGCGCGCCCCCAGGCCAGTTGGCTTTGAAAACATCGATCATCTGCTGCCCCGTGATGTAGTCGGCGAGGGCGCCGTTGTTGGGAAGCTCAAGGATCGGGATATAGGGGTGACCAGCCACTGCGATGTTTTCGGTGGAGGGATAGTAGGGCTGGGTGGTGTCGTTGATGGGCCCCCAGTGGTCACGGTTCCATTGGTAGAGCGTCGTCTTGGGATCATTGAGCCACTCGGCCAAGTAGACCCAGTTGGCCGGGCTGGCGTCCACGATGAAGCCCTCTTGGACGAGGGCGCGCAAAGTCGAGGCGACCGCGCTCCACCCACCTGCGCGAAAGCTCGTCGGGGTGCCGAGGCCGTTTTCCTCGAAGAGCGCCTTGGCCTTCACCAGCATCATGCGCATCTCGGCCTCCGTGAAGGCGTCGAGCGTAATGGTGTAGCCAGAGGGGTCACCTTCGACCTTGTCCAGGAAGGAGGGCTGGCTGCGACACGTGACGCCCGCAACCTGCAGGAAGTTGCAGAAGGGGTGGATATGTAGGCCGATCTCGTCATGGTGATGGTCGCGCATGGAGATGACCCAATGGGCCATCATCGCAGCTCGGGCCGGTGTAATGGTTGTGTCGGTGAAGGTGTAGGGGCCAACGAAATGCGTCATGCGCAGGTGGGGGTGGTCGGCGTGCAACTTGTCCTGGAGTTTGAGGTTCTCGTCGGTGGTGTCTGCTGAATCCCAATCGTTGGACACCGAGACGTAGAAGGGATGGGATCGCGTGAAGCTGAGCTGTGCAAAGGCTGTGTTGGAGTCGTCAGCGGTGAGCAGTACGTCGCCAGCACCAGGGGCCATGGCCTCGAGGGGGCGTCGACAGGCAAAGGAGCCATCTTGCTGACGGTCGAGCTGGTAGCCCCCCTCGCCGTTGACCCAGAGCCGCATGGACTTCACGCTCTCCGGCGCCTTCACCGAGACCTCCAGCACGTTGTGACCCGGCGTTAGGTCATTGCCGATGAGGTACCACGATCGCACCCTGCTGATCGCGAAGTGCGTGTCGTTGCCGCCCGCAGCCGGTGGGGCAGGGGGAGGCAACTGACTCGTGCTCAGGCTACACGCTGAGACGAGCGCTCCGTCGGTCGGCGGGTGGATTGCACCGTCGGAGGGCGTGCCAGGGTCGCTGCTGCCACAGGCTATGAGGGTCAGTGCTAAGGGGAGGGTGAGGCTAGCTAGTCTATTAAGTATCACCATGGGGCCAACATTAGCACGTCAGATACTTGCGACTAGTCGAAAGGGTGGACGCAACTCTTTGGCGCGGTCTCACCTACAAGGGGTAAGAGAGCCCGCTTGGCCAGGCCGCCAAATCCCCAAGGGGCTGGGGGTGGGGCGGAGCGTCTCGGTATTTGATCGTCTTTTTGAACCAGCGTGAGGGGCCGCGATCGTCGCAGCCCAGGCCACGATCCGAGGGCGCACAGAAGATGCGTACGTGGAAGTGGTCGGTGTGCGGGCTGGCGTCGCCGGGCTGGCGCATGACCCGCAGGGCGCGGATGATCAGCGTTGGTGGCTCGCGCTTGCGCCTCGCATAACGAATCAACAGCTTGTTGAGCTTTCTGCCAATGAAGATCCACTGGACGGGGATCTCGGGGTCTGTCACCAGCGCTTTGATTAGCGCCCAATTGCGCGCCACGTCAAAGCGTCGTGGGTGAAGGGGAGGTCCTGCTGGGGCGCTCGCCGGGGAACTTTCACTCTTCATCTTCTCGGCCACAGGTTCATTCGTCTTTGGGGCGGTCTTCGAGGTGGGAGTCGAGCTCGGGGCCGATGCCGTAGGGGGTACGCTCATGCCGTCGCCATCGAAATGGACCATAGCCACAGGGGGGAGCGGCTTGCCTTTTAAATCCGTGGCGTAGGGGATCAGGTCCACGTCACGGCCACTGTGGTGAGAGTGGTGCTGGGGCGTTTGGCCTCCACCGAGGGGGCTGAGGTCAGCCACGCCAAGGACGCCTCCAGGCTTTTCCCGCCGGACTCTCAACGCGACACGTTCGAGCAAGCGCACGAGCTCATCGGTGCCAAAATTGCGCTGTCGGGCACGCCACGTTGGCGGCATGTCATATCCCAGTCCCCGGAAGGGGAGGGCGGAAGGATGGCGCAGCACCCCTCGGGAGTGGGAGCCTGAGGAGACGGAGCTGCCATCTGTAAGCATCCCTGGCCCAATACACCCCATGAGGCTGACGCCCGCTAGGAGCGCGAGTA
>JAFCZD010000585.1 GCA_019314525.1 Deltaproteobacteria bacterium | reverse complement strand
CCAACCGCTAGAGTTCAAGGGACAGCTCGTGCGCATCGGGCGCGATCCCAGCGCTGACGTCGCCTTCGACCCCAACCGTGATCTGCTGGTGTCTTTCAACCACGCGAAGATCGTCGTGGTAGACGGTAAGAGCACCCTCTACGATCTTGAATCCACCAACGGTACCTTCATCGAGGGGCAGCAGATCAGCCGGCGCGATCTGCAAGGTGGTGAGGTGATCGAACTGGGCCGCGGCGGACCGAAGATTCGCGTGCAGCTCGCCATGCAGCAGGTCGCCGCCCCTTCGGCGCGAGCCCGCGGTGGGGCAGCGCAGACGGTCTTCGGCGCGGGCGCGCCGATGAAGGACCTCAGCCTGGGAGACGCTGAGCTCTTGGGCGAGTTCCCTCTCAAGCCCCAGCTGAACATCGGGCGTGACGCCAGCTGTGACATCGTGCTCGACTCCATGTACGTCTCGGCCAACCACGCCCAGGTGGTGCAGCAAGGGCAAAGCGTGCGGTTGCTCGACGTGGGCAGCGCCAACGGCCTCTTCCTCGGCGGCGAGAAGATCGTCAGCGCAGACTTGACCATGGGCGCCGAGTTCTCTGTGGGCCCCTATCTGCTCAAATACAGCCCCAACGCGATCCTCGTCTTCGACACGCGCACACGCACCTGGGTGGATGCCTTCGAGATCACGCGCACAGACCCTCGCACCAAACGCAACTTCCTCGACCGCATCTCGCTCAAGGTGCAACCAGGGGAGTTCGTCTGCATCCTTGGCCCCTCAGGCTGCGGCAAGTCGACGCTGCTCAAGAGCCTCAATGGATACACCCGGGCAGACGCCGGTACGGTGCTGCTCAACAACATCGACTTCTACAACAACTACGAACAGCTCAAACACCAAGTGGGCTATGTGCCCCAAGACGACATCATTCACCCGCAGCTCTCCATTGAGCGCACGCTACAATATGCGGCCCAGTTGAGGCTCCCACCAGAGATACCACGAGCCAAGCGCGCAGAACGCATCCAAGACGTGCTCTCCATGCTCGAGCTCTATGATCACCGGCACAAGCCAGTCAACAAGCTCTCAGGCGGACAACGCAAGCGCGTCAGCATCGCCGTGGAGTTGCTGACGGAGCCAGCGATCATCTACCTTGACGAGCCCACCAGCGGGCTCGACCCCAACCTCGAAGAGAAGATGATGGTCCTGCTGCGCGACCTTACATTGCGCGGCAAGACCGTCGTCACGGTGACCCATACCCTCGACAACATTCACCTCGCTGACAAGGTGACCTTCTTGGTAGATGGCAAGCTCGCCTTCTTTGGTGCCGCCGAAGAGGCCAAGGAGTTCTTCTCCGTCGCCACCTTGCCTGACGTCTACAAGCGCTTCGAGGAGCATAAGGGCAACGTCGAGGTGCTCCAGAGCAACTTCAAAGAGTCCAACGTCTACAAGGAGCATATCGAGACTCAGCTGGCGCCTGAGGCGGTAGCGGGCGGGAGCACGCGGAAGCCTGCCAAGAAGTCCAAGCGCATTGGCCCGGGCGCCTTCAAACAATTCTGGGTGCTGACCCAGCGTTACGCGGAGATCATGACGCGCGACGTGAAGAACTCGTTGATCCTGCTGATGCAGGCCCCTCTCGTGGCGCTCTTCGTGGTCGCGGCCGTGAAGTCCGATCAGACCGAGCGGGGCCCGACCTCGACAATGTTCATGATCATGTCGCTCTCTGCCCTCTGGTTTGGTTGCTCCAACGCCGCGCGCGAGCTCACCAAGGAGGCCGCGATCTACGCACGTGAGCGCATGGTCAACCTGCGCGTCATCCCTTACGTGCTGTCGAAGTTCTTTGTGCTGCAATTCCTCGCCGCCCTGCAGGTGACGATGATGCTGACCATCGTCTACTTTCTGCGCTCGGGCTACGTGCTCGCTGACCCCCCAGGCACCTGCACACAATATGGCATCGAGGCCTGTGGGCTCTTGATCCTCGACGGCATCCCCGGAAATTTCACCCTGCACCTGCTCAACCTCTATCTCACAGCCTTGAGCGGCATCGGCTTGGGGCTGCTGGTCTCAGCCATAGCGGGCAACAGCGATAAGGCCATGAGCTTGGTGCCCTTGATCTTGATCCCGCAGGTGCTCTTTTCGGGCAGCTTTGGCATCCCCAAGGCTGACGAGGTGGTCAAGCGCGGTGTTGGCTACGCCATGACGCTCAACTGGTCTTTGGACCAGGCCAAGCGCATCGCCATGTGCACCGAAGAGGAGGAAAAAGGCGGCGCCGGGTGCTCAACATGCATCCACGCCTTTGACCCCTTCAAGCACCGCCGGCTGAAAAAAGAAGACCAATCCGATGACGCCCGCTGCACCTCTCTTCTGCCCGTGATGTCGAACCTGGTGGACTACCCAGAGACGCTGCAGGTGGTGGAGGATGGCCTCTATACCCGACCTGGACTGCATGATACGGGGCCACCGCGCCTCGCCCATAAATCGTTTATCGGCTTCTACGTGCTGGGAGGATCGGTGCTTTTGTTCATGATCCTCGTCTGCATCTTCGTGCGCCTCAAAGATAGACAGAACCACTGATATCGCAGCTCAAGGAGCTCTTGAATGACGCAGGACCACAACCCCTACGCACCACCGGCCCCCCAGGCCGCCGTCCCGGTGGGCCTCGCGCCAACCCTCGATGCAGGGCCAGGAGGCCTGAGCCTCTCGGACCGCGGCTGGGACCTCGTCTCCCAGATGGCCAAGTGGATGCGCATCGTCTCCGTCTTCATGTTCATCTTCGCGGGAATCTTGGTCTTGACCGCCCTCTTCCTAGGGCTCGGGAGCGGCCTCGGAAACATCCCGAATCAGCCGATCCCCATGGGCTATTTTGCCGTGGGCATCTTGCTCTACAGCATTGTCTCATTGCTCTCTGGCATCTGGATTCGCGGCGCAGCGGGCCACTTCTACGAAGGCGTCATGAGCGACAGCCCCGCACCTTTGGCTTTGGGCTTTCGGCGCTTGCGCCTCTATTTGATCCTCTATGGCCTCGTAGGCATTTTGGGTTTGGGTTTCACATTCATGCAGCTCGTGATCCCCAAATTGGGCTAAACGTCCAACGACGCGATCTAGGAGACAACCATGACAAGAGCACGCATTCCCTTTTCCCCAGAAGACGAAGAAAAAATCGCCAGCGCGGGCTTGTGGGCCATCATCGCCGCCGTCGTAACCATGGCCTCGAGCACCCTGGATATGGTGATCAAGTTCATCAACGCCGGCTCCAACGCTGGCGCCCTCGCCGGGGTCTTGGTGGCCTCGATCATCGGCATCACCATCACGGTAATCCTGGGCATCTGGCTCTACCAGGCAGGCTCGGCCTTTCGCAAGATCGCCACCACCGACGTGGCCGATGAGCGCTATTTGCTCGAGGGCTTCACCAAGCTGCGCAACTACTTCATGATGCTGGGCATCCTCTTCATCATCGCTGTCTCCCTCTTCGGCCTTGGGCTCTTGGCGGCGGTGTCATGCGGGATGATGTTCAGCTAGGAACTTGCCTCCGAGCGAAAGTAACGGCCACCAAAGAAGCCACGCTCCCAACCTGAATGCCGTGAAGAATCTTCCCATTGCGCAAATTGCAGCGTTTCCTGAGCACCACCGCATGGCGTGATTCTTGCTGTTTTGCACGCTATGACGCGACTGCGACTTCTAGGTCTACCGCTGATCATCGCCCTCGCCCTC
>JAFCZD010000584.1 GCA_019314525.1 Deltaproteobacteria bacterium | reverse complement strand
AGCGCTCCTGCCAGCCTCTGCCAGGGGGTGCCCCTCTCCCTCTTCGAAGGCCTCTGTGAGCATCTGAGTCAGCACTACCAGGTGCTTCCTCTGGAAGAACTCGAACGCCTGCGCCAAGCCGGGCGAGTGCCTGCGCGCGCCGTCGCTTTAACCTTCGATGATGGCTACGCGGACAACTACCGCCTCGCCTTCCCCGTGCTAAAACGCTATGGGCTCCCAGCGACCATCTTCGTCACCACGGATTTTCTCAACCGACGAGCCATTCCTTGGGCTACCAAGCTTCAACTTATCCTCGAGCACGCCGAGCCACCTGACGCTCCCCCTGTTCTCGAAGGGGTCCCAATCTCCTTGGAGACCTTCGCTGCGCGTGAGCGTAGTTATGTGCAGTTGGTGGACCTCCTCCAGCATGCCGAGAGCAAACGAAAACACCAACAGATCGATATACTGGCAGAAGAACTCGGCGTTGACGTTAAGCTCTTGGCTGAAACCGAACTGATCACCTGGGACCAGCTGGTGGAAATGGACGCGGAAGGCTTCACAGCTGGTGGCCACACCATCACGCACCCTTTCCTGACTCGTATCCCTGCGGCACAAGTCGAACGAGAGCTGCGGGAGAGCAAGGCAGAGCTCGAAAGCCGCCTCGGTCACGCCGTGCGAACCCTCGCCTATCCCAACGGCAAGGAAGACGATTTTAGCCCAGAGGTCGTCGCGGCCACGGAAGCCGCAGGCTACGAGCTGGCCGTAACCGCGCTCTTCGGCGCCAATTCACGCAACGAGAGCCCCTACACCTTGCGACGCGTCAGCCTGGACGGCCCCCTCAACGGCGTGCTGGCTCGGCTGGAGCGCTACTACTACTACACATAGGAGTGAGGCCATGGCCCGGGTCCTTTTGGTGGGTGGCAACTGCAGCGCAGGATTAGCCATCGTACAGAGCCTTGGCCGCGCAGGCCATGAGGTGGCGCTCTTTGGCGCTGATGACGACCACCCAGCCTTTGCCTCCCGTTATCCACGCCAAAGAGGCGTGCACCCCGACCCCATGCGTGAGCGCGAGGCCTACACGCAGTGGGTGATCGCGCACCACCAGAGCGAAGGTTACGAGGTGATCATCCCGCCCACGGAAGAAACCCTCTTACCGCTCCACGAAGAGCGCAAAGACATTGGTCCAGCCCTCGCCATCCCTGACGCTGACTCTATCGAGCTCGCCTTCGACAAGGAGCGCGTGCTGCGCCTCTCCAACGAGCTGGGCGTGCCCAACCCTGAGAGCGTCCTGGTGGAAGATCCCAACCAACTGCACGCTGTGCCCGCGGAGCGTTGGTTCCAAGATGGCGGTGCGGTAGTGGTGAAGACCACCCGCTCCAAAATCTGGGAGGCGGGTGCCGCACGTGAATTCGCCGCCACCGGCTTCACCTCACGCGGGCCCCTCGAGGAGCACGCGAGAGCGCTCTTGCGCCACACTCCCCTGCAGCTGCAGCAGTGGGTCCCTGGCGTCGGCGTCGGGATCAACCTCATCGCTGACCGAGGCGAGGTGCGCTTGGTGATGGCGCACCGCCGCGTGCACGAAGTGCCCCTCACGGGTGGTGCCAGCTCCTACCGTGAATCCGTCGAACCTCCGGCTCAGCTCCTCGAAGACGCCTCGCGCCTGATTCGAGCGCTGCGCTGGCATGGGGTGGCGATGGTGGAGTTTCGCTACGACGCCACCACTGAGCGCCGATGGCTGATGGAGATCAACGGCCGTTTCTGGGGCTCGCTGCCCTTGGCGACCTTCGCAGGCGCTGACTTCCCCGCAGCCCTCGTGGAGCTCTGGGTCGAGGGTGCGGTGAAGCCGCGCCCGAAGCCGCGTACGGGTGTATTCGCGCGCCGCTTCACACGCGAGCTGGCCTGGCTCAAACAGAGCGTGCGCTCCCGCGATGATAGCGACCCACGGCTGCTCAAGCGCCCCCTCAGCGAAGCGATCGTGCAATGGGCGCGCCCTCTGTGGGGCAAGGAGACCTGGGACGGCGCCAGCCTGCGTGACCCCTTGCCCTTGCTCTACGAGCTGCGCTCGGCCTGGGGCGACGAGGTCGCCACCGTCAAACGTAAGTTGGTCCGTGCGGCGCTGCTGTGGCAATGGGGCGCGCGATCACACCAAAACCTCCAACGTATCGGCAGCCCAAAACACATCGTCGTGCTCTGCTATGGCAACATCTGTCGCAGCCCTTACGCCGAGAGGCGGCTCAAAGAGGCCCTCGCTGGACAGCCAGTAGAGATCAGCTCCGCCGGTTTTCATCAAAAGACCCAGCGCCCCACGCCCGAGCGCATCCAGGTGCTCGCGGCTGCCCATGGGGTCGACCTCGGCGATCACCGTTCGCAGGCCACCAGCCCTGAAGCTTTGGGCACGGCCGACCTGGTGGTGGTGATGGATGAAAAGAACCACCTCCTCCTCGAAGCGTTGCACGCCCCAGCGCTGAAAAAAACGGTCTGGCTGGGAGCCTTCGACGAGGAGGGGCCGCTGGAGATCGATGACCCCTACGATCTTTCGCCTGAAGACGCCGAAGGCGTCTACAGACGGCTTGACGCCGCATGTGCCGGCTTGACGGCCGCGCTTGTCGGTGTTCAATCAACCCGCTAACCCCTCAGGCGTTCTTGATCAAACCCTCGATCTTTAGCTCAGACTTTCCCCAAACGATCTCAGGGGCCAAAGGTCGGTCTCTGAAGAGCCTGAACCTGTCCTAATTTGAATCTTTTGGCACACCAGCGCTACTTCAGGTTGGCAGGATTGTAGTATTTGAGAAAACCCGCAGGAAGCTGGGGCTGCCCTTGAGGAAGCTTGTAGGTGGGCACGGCGAGGATGGGGTTTTGGGAATCGAGCGCTGGAATCTTCCCGCCGTTGAGTGTCCGTGCGTGTTGTTCGAGGAAGTAGTGACCTTGGTAATCAAACATGAAGCTTTTGTCACCATTGCCTGGACGGACCTCAGAGAGAACGACCCGCCCCTTATCGGGGCCCTGGGTTGGAATATGCTTCACCAGTAGCCGCATAGCGTTGCGATAGATTTTCGTCTTATGCTGCACGGTCTGCACGATGGGCATCTCAGGCATACGGTAGTAGTCGTTGGACATCCGCTGCCCTTTCATCGTGACAGTCTTTTTGAACATCGCTGCCAGGCTTGTCATATCCCTGACGCCCTTATAGGAGACCTCGAGCACCTGGCCAAAGTGGGCGGGGTCTATCTTGACATAGGAGGCGATCTTTTTCGTTTCGACCCACGCCCCGTGACCTCCCCGAACCCGGCTGTTCACGGGGTAGAGCTTATTGATCGTGACGTGCTTGGAATTGACGATGCGTTTGTAGAGCCTGCCGCCTGGGGTGGCTTCGGCGGGCAAGTGGACGGATGTGAGAACCAAAAGTCCGGTAATGATCTGGGCTAGGATAATGCGTTTCATGATCGGCCTCCCTTGTTTTTCAGAGAAAAGCAAGGGTCATGCCATAAATCCATGAGGTGTGTCTGCTGAAGGCTTCTAAGCTAAGATGATGCGCGCGCCCATGGTAACACGTTGGAAGTATACGCAACAACTAGCGACCCAGGGCGAGATCCACCACCTAGCGTCCCCGCGCCGCGGCGGAAGACCAAGAAGCCTGGATAGGAGTCTTTTCGAAAAAGGGGCGAGGGCAGGATCCCCAACAGCCGATGTCTATTGCCGCCCCTCGCCAAAACGCACGAG
>JAFCZD010000583.1 GCA_019314525.1 Deltaproteobacteria bacterium | reverse complement strand
AATGCTGGGATCTCCGGACTTCGTCTGGGTTGAGGGTCGGGCTTTCGGCTTGGGATTGGATTGGCCGACTATGCGACTGGTCGGGCTATGGAGAGGCTATGGAAGCAGCCGCATTGAGGGTGTCATCGGAAGATGCGCACCTTTCCACTCGGGAGGACGGAAATTCTCTGCGCAGAAAACGGCGCTCGGAGGCCGTAGCGACATTATGTGAAGTCCCCCGTTATGTGGTGTGGCGGCTTATCCGCGAGTAGAAATCGATAGATGTCGGCGTAGATGGATGTGGGAAGGCTCTGGACAGCTTCACATAATAGGGTCGTCATTTCTGGACAGGGTTGCATCCCCCAAGGAGGACAAAATGTTCAGAGATGAAATCGGATTGGACGGCTTAAGCGCGGGAGCAGTGGGTCCGCACATCGCAGGATTCACGCATCACCTCGACGGACTGGGCTACGCACGCTTTACGATCGAGCGACGAGTAAAAGCCGCTGCTCATCTCGGCCTCTGGCTTGAGAGAAATGGCCTGGAAGTGGATCGCCTCAGCGAGCACGCTCTGGATTTGTTCGGACATCATCTGCCGCGGTGTCAATGTCCGGACGCCGTGCTAAAAGCGAGACGAGCTGCGATGACAGGCGCCCGTCTCTTCGTCAAGTATGTGTGTGGCACGGGCGTTCTCGGCTCAATGTCTTTGGACGAGACTCACCAGTGCATTCCTCCACTGATAGCGGCATTTCGACACTGGATGTTAGAGCATCGTGGTGTCAAGTCCGGGACGCTCGATCGCTACGGCCGCACGATCGAGGATTTGCTGCGTACGCTCGGGGAGGACCCCGAGCAGTTCACCGTCAGCGCCTTGCGCCGGTTTGTTGTTGAGCTTGGACAGTTGCACTCCAGAGGCCAGGCGCAAAACGTAGCGACTGCGGTCCGCAGTTTCTTGCGCTACCTTGTGGCCACAGGGCAGTGCGCAATCGAAGTCGAAGGAGCAATTCCTCCCGTGGCCTCATGGCGGCTGTCGACTCTGCCTCGGTACCTCCCAACGTCCGATGTCAAACGGATTCTCGATACTTGCCAGACTGACACGTCTATCGGACTGCGAGACCGGGCGATCCTGCTTCTGCTCAGCTGGCTCGGGTTACGCGCGGGGGAGGTCGTTGGTCTTTGCCTCGGCGACATCGACTGGGAGCAGGCGAGTTTCGTCGTCGCAGGCAAGGGGCGGATCGATCGACTGCCTCTGCCGCAGGAAGTCGGGGATGCGATCCTGAAGTACCTGGAGCACGGGCGTCCGAACGCTCCCAGCGACCGGCTTTTTCTGAGGGCCAGGGCTCCACACTTGCCGTTCGCCAAAAGCGCGGCGGTGTCCAGCATCGTTGGCCGGGCGATTCGACGAGCAGGGGTAGACGCACCATCACATGGAGCCCATGTACTACGGCACTCCGCTGCGACCCGCATGCTGCGTGAGGGCAACTCGCTCCAGAGCATCGGCAAAATCTTGCGCCACCGCTGCCTGGAAAGCACCGCGCTCTACGCAAAGGTTGACGTGACACTTCTCAACCAAATTGCCCAGCCATGGCCGGAGTTGACGTCATGCTGATGCACGCCATCGACTCCTACCTCGCGGTTCGACGCACCGCCGGATACGACCTGACCGATCGCGAAGGATTTCTGCGCAGCTTCGCTCGTTTTGCCGCTGAGCGCGGAGAAAACCATCTACGGACCGAGACGGCCATCCAGTGGGCTCGACTTGGATCGTCACCGCCCCAGTGGGACCGCCGCATCAAGGAAATAATTCGATTCGCCCGGCACGTCCACGCCGAAGACCCTCGGCACGAAGTTCCTTCCCAGGGCATATTCGGCTACCACCCTCGGCCACAGCGCACTCCCTTCATCTGGTCACCGACGGATCTATGCCGTCTGATCGAAGAGGCTTCGCGGCTGCCACCACCGGGATCAATTCGCCCGCTCACGTATGCCGCGTTATTTTCCCTGCTCGCAGCCACCGGCCTACGCATCTCGGAGGCCATGGCGCTGCAACTCGACGATATAGGTTTGGACGGGCTGCTGGTTCGACAAACCAAGTTCCGCAAGAGCCGCCTTGTGCCGCTGCACAAAACGGCAACGGCTGGGCTCGAGCGTTACCTTGTTCATCGGCGCCGAATCGGTGGCGCCGATGAACACCTCTTCGTGTCTGATCGTGGTCGACCACTTCGGTATCCGACGGTCTTCGCCATTTTCGATCGTCTCCGGCGGACCCTCGATCTGGGACTTGGACCGGGAGGCTCTCGTCCACGCATCCACGACCTGCGTCACACCTTCGCCGTCCGAGCGCTGGAGGCTTGCCCGGGAAACAACGAAGAAATTCATCGGCACATCCTCGCCCTTAGCACCTATTTGGGACACGCAAATGTCGCGGACACCTACTCGTACCTGCACGTCACGCCCCAGCTTATGGTTGCCATCGCTCAGGTTTCCGAGCCGTTTTCCAAAGGAGACGCACGATGACTCCTCTGGCGCCACATCTCACCGCATTCCTTCGGCAGCGTCTCGCCGTCGAGCGCGGGGCCAGCCAACACACCTGCGACAGCTATGCGTACGCGTTCCAACTGCTTCTCGAATTTGCCAGCGCCAGGCTTCGAACGACGCCATCCATGCTTCAGCTGGAGCAACTGGATGCGCCTCTTGTGCTCGCCTTCCTGGAGCACCTGGAACGTGAACGCGCTAACAGCGCCAGCAGTCGCAATGCACGTCTCGCCGCCATCCGGTCGTTCATGCGTTTCATCGAATACCGCGTACCCTCCGCGCTTGAGCAGGTACGTCGGATTCTCGCTATACCGGCCAAGAAAACCGACAGCCGCCTCGTCGCGTATCTCACCCGGGACGAAATGCAGGCATTGCTCGACGCTCCCGACCCATCGACCCGTTACGGCGTCCGTGACCGGGCGATGCTTCACCTTGCCTTTGCCGCTGGCCTTCGCGTCTCGGAGCTCGTTGGTATGCGATCAGAAGACCTGGTTTTCCAGCCGTACGCGGTTGTGCTGGTGCGCGGAAAGGGCCGCCGAGAGAGAACATTGCCTATCTGGAAAGAGACATCTACAACCCTGCGGGCTTGGCTCGCGGTACGCGGTGAAACCGCCGCACCTGAGCTGTTTCTCAACGCTCGCGGCCAGGCGATGACTCGGGCGGGATTCAGCTATTTGCTCCGTAAGCACGTCGCCTGTGCAGTGGCCAAGTGCCCGTCCCTTGACGCCAAGCGCGTTTCGCCGCACGTCCTGCGCCACTCGTGCGCGATGAACATCCTGCAGGCAACACACGATCTGAGGAAGGTCGCCCTCTGGCTCGGTCACGCTCGCATCCAGACCAGCGAGATCTACACACGAGCCGATCCGACAGAGAAACTCGACGTCCTAGGGGCGATGATTCCGCCCGCTCTTCGCCGAGGCCGGTTCCGTCCCCCCGACAAGCTCCTAGCCGCACTGAGTACAGCTGCCACACAAGCCCATTATGCAAAGTCGGCCACTGCTGCTCCCACAGAGACATTGGGGCCGAACGGCGCAAACTCCACATAACGGGGGACTTCACATAATGTCGCTTATGCGAAGCTTCGCATAAGCGACAGAGCCCTTCGAGTCCTTCGCGGTCGTGGGGCTCCACGGTGCGTGCGGCGTGGAGAGAGAATCCACCAGCGGTGCAAAGGTCCTTTTCCCC
>JAFCZD010000582.1 GCA_019314525.1 Deltaproteobacteria bacterium | reverse complement strand
GCTGGCCTGTGAGCGGATCATAGGTGGCGTAGCCGCTGACGTCGGGTCCGCCCCATTGCACCAGGAGCGTCGCCGGGGTCACCGTCACACTGACGATGTCGCTCTGCTGGCTGGCGGTGTGGGTCGCGGTGAGCGTCGTGTTGCCCACAGAGATCGCCTGCGTGTGCCCCTTGGAGCCCGCGGTATTGTCCACAACGACGCGGTATTGTCCACAACGACGATGTTGGGGTCCGCGCTGCTCCAGCTCACGTCTTGGGAGACGTCGCGTGTGCTGTTGTCAGAGAAGGTCGCGTTGGCGTGAAATGTTTGCTCCCCGCGTCGCGGGGTTGACCAGGCAGTTGGCGAGATGGTGAGGGAGGTGAGGGTGGCCTCTGTGTCTGCCTGGAGGCCGTCACCCATGGCATCCGCGTGTAGGCTAGCGTCGTCGACTCGAGTCGGCGTGAACCCTGCTCGTGTGCATGCGCAGAGGGGAAGAAGCAGTATGGCCAAAACGCTGGATGTTCGCATCACATACCCCGGCTGAAACTATACCATAATTGTGGCGTTAGTTTATTGCTTGGGAGGTGGCGCTTCGGAAGGCCTTGGAGGTTGCCGTGAGGAGCGCTATTTGTCGGCGCTGAAGGAGGGCTTGTAGGCGCGGATTTGGTCCTGCAGATAGGGCAAGAGCTTGTCTTTGCTCACTCGCTCTTGGTTCATGGAGTCGCGCTCGCGCACGGTCACCGTGCCGTCTTCGAGGGTCTGGCCGTCGATGGTGACGCAATAGGGCGTGCCGGCTTCGTCCATGCGGCGATAGCGCCGACCCACTGCCCCTTTTTCGTCGTAGAAGCAGTTCAGATCTTCCCGTAGGTCTGCCTCGATGGCGTGCGCCACCTCGGGCATGCCTTCCTTCTTCACCAAGGGGAAGATCGCGGCGGTGTATGGGGCTAGCTTGGGGTGCAAATGCAAGACCACGCGCGTATCGTTTTCGAGCTTCTCTTCTTCATAGGCGTCGCAGAGCACCATCAAGATGGAGCGGTCGACGCCCGCGGAGGTCTCGACGACGTAGGGGATGAAGCGTTCTTTGGTCTGTGTATCGAAATACTCGAGCTTCTTCCCGGAGTGCTCTTGGTGTGCGCTGAGGTCGTAGTCCGTGCGCGAGTGGATGCCCTCGATCTCTTTCCAGCCGATGGGGAAATCGTATTCGATGTCCACGGCGGCGTCGGCGTAGTGGGCCAACTTGACGTGGTCGGCGAAGCGCAGCCGCTCGGGGCGGACGCCATTGTCACAATGCCACTGCAGGCGCTTCTCTTTCCACTCTTCGTAGGCCTCCATCTGTGTGCCAGGCTTGACGAAGTATTGCAGCTCCATCTGCTCGAATTCGCGCATGCGGAAGACGAACTGTCGCGCCACAATCTCGTTGCGGAAGGCTTTTCCCATTTGCGCGATGCCGAAGGGGATCGCCTGACGGGAGACGTCGCGCACATAGTTGAAGTTGACGAAGATCCCCTGGGCGGTCTCGGGGCGCAGGTAGATCTCAGTAGCGTCTTTGTCCACCGCGCCGAGGCGTGTGGAGAACATCATGTTGAACTGGCGTACCTCGGTCCAATCCTTGGATCCTGAGTCTGGCGATTTGATCTCATGCTCGACGATTACCTTGTAGAGTTCGTCGCACATATTCTCGGCGTTCATCGCTGCGGCATAAGCTTCGGCCAGAGCGTCGGCCTTCTGCGTCTTCTTCTTCTTTCGCAGGCGGGCGATCTGGTCTTCGATCAGCGTGTCAGCGCGGTAGCGCATCTTTGACGCTTTGTCGTCGATGAGTGGATCCTTGAAGGCGTCCACGTGGCCAGAGGCCTTCCACACCGTGGGGTGCATGAGGATCGCGGCGTCGAGCCCCTCGATGTTGGGGTGGCGGCGTGTCATGGCGTGCCACCAGCGCGTGGTGAGGTTCCGCTTTAACTCCACTCCGAGAGGACCATAATCATAGGTCGCAGGGAGGCCCCCGTAGATTTCGGAGGACTGCACGATGAAGCCTCGTCGTTTGCAGAGAGAGACGATTTTTTCGAAGAGGTCGGGAGCGGCCATGTTTTCCATGCCTTTCTCGCGGGGCACATCGTGGCCAGAGGCCCCGCAGTGTGGCTGGAAATGCCAGAAATTCTGTGGGGAAGCAAGCTCGGATGCGAGCACGCCCCTTTTTTTGCCCGGCCCCGGATGTCGTGGTTGTTTGGAGATATGTCAACTCGATTGTGTCTCGCTTCATCCATCGCAGGCCTCCTGGCTTCTTCCTGCTGCGCCCATGCACAACCCACGGGCAAGAACACTCTGGTACCCGCTTTGCGTATCGCCCCCTCGGCGCGGCCTGTGGATGTCGCCCCGGTAGCGCCCTTGCCGCCTGCGCTGCGGTTGCCACCCAGCACGCAGCCCACGGCTCAGAACACTTCAGGCGCAACGTCCCAGCCCGCTACGCTTCAGCGGACCGCGCCGCCAAGCTCCATACCTGCGCCTACGACGGCACCCAACCGGGAGGCTGAGCTGCGCAGGCTGATCGCTGGGGAGTTGGCCGACCCTGTTTTTGCTCGGACGAAGGTCTCCGTGATGCTCGCGCCCATCGATCAAGCGAGCGCGCCCATCGTCGCCATCGCGCCCGACGCAATGCGCGTTCCGGCCTCCAACGCCAAACTCCTCAGCTCTGTGGCGGCAGCCCAGGTGTTGGCGGGCCGCAGCTTTTCCACTGAGGTCCTCAAACGGGGAACGCGCGTCTATTTGCGTGGGCGCGGTGACCCCCTGCTCTCGGGGCGCGACCTCGTGGCCCTGGCGCGCGTCGCCAAGGCCCGTGGGGTGCGCACAGTCCATGAGGTGGTGGTGGATGACTCCTACTACGGGCGTCGCCAACTGGCACCAGGTTTCGAGAGTTTCCTCGCGGGCTCGCCCTATCGCCCCACATCGGGAGCCCTCAACGTTGACGGCAACTCCATCGTGATCAAGGTGACCGCATCCAGGGGGCGCCGGCGTCCACGGGTGGATGTCTACCCACCTTCGGACTATGTCAAGGTGCGCAAGCTGGTGCGCTTCAGCCGCGCTAAGCGGGGCAAGGCTGCACGCAAGCGCAAGGTACGCGTCGAGATGCGCAAGAGCGGCTCGATTCTCTGGCTCACCATTGCAGGGGTGATGGGGCGTAGGGCCAAGACATGGACCACACGCCGGGCTGTCTATGACCCGTCCCTCAACGTTGGCTGGGCTTTCAGGCGAGCGCTCAAGGAGCAGGGCGTGAAGGTGAGCGGCATCGCCCGCCGCGGGCGCACCCCCAAGAAGGCGCGTGTCGTTGCCCGTCGCACGCGATCGTTGGCTGCTGTGCTGCACGCGGTGAACACCCGCAGCCACAACCTCGCTGCTGAGACGTTGATTCGGGAGATGGGCACGTTCAAGGGTGCCAAGGGCAAAAAAGCGGCCCATGGGAGCTGGAAGGTCGGCCTCTCTCGAGCGCAGGCGGCGCTGCACGCCTTGGGCATCAAGGACTTTCGCCTGCTCAACGGCTCAGGCCTGCATCGCGCCTCGCGCGTTTCGGTTCGCGCCCTCACGCAGCTTCTGCGCAAGGTATACGCAGACCCCCGGCTGAGGCGGGTGATCCTGCCCACCTTGGCGGTGGCGGGCCGAGCGGGCACCTTGGCTCGTCGTATGCGTGGGAGCGAAGCACAGGGCATCGTGCTGGCCAAGACCGGGACCCTCGGCAACGCTTTGGCGCTCTCCGGATTCATCGCGCCCGAGGGCAAGCCCAGCCACGTATTTTCGATCCTCGTCAATGGGACAGGGCGCCGCCGGGTGCGTGAGCGGATGGACACCCTGGCGCGCTTGATGGCGCGCTTCGCCAAGGGCCTGCCCCTCGAACTTCCCGCCGCGAGCCAGCCGAATATCGTCTCGCGACGCA
>JAFCZD010000581.1 GCA_019314525.1 Deltaproteobacteria bacterium | reverse complement strand
GAACACGTAGGTTGCCCGGTCATAAGGCATGCGACGGCGCCAGAAGCCGAAGCCAAAGAGCAGCGCACCGGCGATGGCGAGAATCATGGGGCCCTGGGTGAAGCGCCCCACCAGGGGCACCGCCATAGCGATGACAAAGCCCGCCCCAACGAGCATCAAGAGCAGCGCTGGAAAACGTGCCGCGGCCAGGCCTGAAGGGCGCTTCAACGCCAACTCCACCAAGCCACCCACCGCTGCGAGCAACGCCGCCAACGCCGCCGACCAGGCCAGGCAGATACCCAGAATGCTCACCGCGCCGCCGAATCCGAGCTTGCGGGCGAAGTGTATCCAGAGCAAGCCGCCTGCAAGCAAGGACACCAGCAGAACCGAGAAGGTCCACGATCGTGCGCGCAGCCAGCTCAAGCTCACCTGGGCAACCCTTGGAGCAGCCGTTGGCCAGGGTCGGTGAAACGCGTGGCCAAGATCATCGCCGCGATGATGTAGGGCTTATGCGCCGCCTCGGCGTAGGTCTTGAGGCGATAACGCTCGAAGACGCCTTCGGTGACCTCACCACGCTCGCAGCTGACGCCGCTGATATCTGCAGGCAGACAGTGCATGTAGAGCGCCTCCCCCTCCCGCGTCAGCGCCAACTTCTTCTCGTCCGCTTCCCATGCCTTGTGTTGAGCATTCTGCGCGAGGCAATCCTTCTCCAACGCATCCAGGGCGTCACCCTCACCCGCGCGCAGCAAGCGCGTGCGCTCACGCATCACCCGTGCTGGAGCCCAGCTCTTGGGGTAGATGATATCAGCGCCCTCGAAGGCCTCCTCCATGGAGTGCGCCACGGAGAAACTCCCACCGCTCTCGCCGGAGAATCGACGCGCAGCGGCGAGGGGCTCATCCTCGAGTTCGTAGCCTTCTGGGTGGGCAAGCACCACATCCATGCCAAAACGAGACATCAGCCCCACAATGCCCTGGGGCACGGAGAGGGGCTTGCCGTAGCTCGGAGAGTACGCCCAGGTCATGGCCAGCTTCTTGCCACGCAAGGCCTCCAGCCCACCGTACTCGTCCATCAAATGCCGCAGGTCAGAGAGCGATTGGGTGGGGTGGTCGAGATCGCATTGCAGGTTGACCACGGTGGTACGCTGGGGCAATACGCCTGCTTCGTAGCTCTCCTTCAAAGAGGCGCCCACCTCTTTCATGTAGGCATGCCCCTCGCCGAGGAACTGGTCGTCGCGAATGCCAACCACCTCCGAAAGGAAGGAGATCATCGCCGCCGTCTCACGCACCGTCTCCCCATGGGCAATCTGCGAGTGCTCCTCGGAGAGTTCTTCGGTGTTGAGGCCCAACAGAGAACACCCCGAACGAAAGGCGTAACGCGTGCGTGTAGATTTATCCCGGAAGATCGACATGCCAAGGCGTCCGTCGAAGACCCGCGTGGGCAGCTTGGCTCGCACCATCTGCTGCAACGCCTCGGCGAGGGAGAGCACCAACTCAAGCTCTGGGCGGCTGCGCTCCCAGGTGAGCAAAAAATCGGAGTCATAAAGCGTATTGACGCCCCCGGCCACCTTGGTTAACAGCGCCTCGACCTGCTCTCGCGTGCTCATTTTGTTCCTCCTACCGCGGTCTCAAGATAGCGCTGCGGGAAGAGCGCGTAAAACTGCGCCGCAGCCGTCAAATCTGCCACTGGGCAGCGATCGTCCACAGAGTGGGCGTGGATCTCGTTGGCGGGGCCAAAACCCACACAGGGGATGCCGTGCATGCCACAGATGGCGACCCCGTTGGTGGAAAAGCCCCAGCGCCCCACGCGCGGCTCTCTGCCGAGCACACTGCGTGCCACGTGCACCGCGCTCTCGATGGCGGGGTGATCCTCGGGCAGCGTCCAGGTGGGGTAGTATTTTCGGGTGGGATAGACGAGCCCTGTGTATGCTGCGCGCTCGTATTCGAGCACACGCACCTCAGCCCCGGCCTCACGCACAGATTTCAGAGCCTCCAGCTCCGCCACAGCGCTCGCCTCTGTCTCGCCATCCGTCAGGCGGCGGTCGACGTGGATCGTACAGCTATCGGCCACAGCGCAGAGAGAGGGCGAGGTGGAGCGAATATCGCTGATGGTGCAGCTACCCTTGCCCAGGAAGGGGTCTGCTGTCTCTTCGAGGCGCATGTTGAGGCGCTCCACCTCAGCAATGATCGGCCCCATCTTGTAGACCGCGTTATCACCCAGCTCGGGGTGAGCACCATGAGCCGAGCGTCCACGCACCCGGATCTCCATCTCCATGCGGCCGCGATGTCCCCGATAGACGCCTAGGTCTGTGGGCTCGGTGATCACCACCACCTCGGGCGCGAGGATCTTCTCATTGAGGATGTACTGCCAGCAGAGGCCATCGCAGTCCTCTTCCATCACGGTTCCCACCACCCAGAGCTGATAGTCGCCGTCGAGGCCCAGCTCCTTGATGATCTTTCCGGCGTAGACCATTGCGGCCATCCCGCCCTCTTGGTCTGAAGCGCCGCGGCCCCAGATCACCCCATCCTCGAGCTTGCCCTGATAGGGGTCGAAGCTCCAGGCGCTGGCGTCCCCCACCCCCACGGTGTCGATGTGGGCGTCCATGGCGATCACCCGCGAGCCGCTGCCCACGCGCCCGAGCACGTTTCCTAGGCCGTCAACGCGCACCTCGTCGAAGCCCACCGCCTCCATTTCGCGACAGATGCGCTGCACCACCGCGTCCTCCTCCGCGCTCTCCGAGGGGATGGCCACCATCTCGCGCAAAAAGGAAATCATCTGGGGAGTCTCGCGCTCGGCGAGTCGCCTGACATCGGAAAGAAGAGCATCGGTCATTGGAACCTCCACAAGGGTCGAAGCCTTCATAATCCTTTAGCGAAATGGGGGCAAGAGGTGTTCTTTCAAACCCCGACACCGGGTGTGGAGACGGGGCTTGTGGGCAGCGTCTCAGACGGGCACATTATCAGCCTCATGGGAAGCCACCCGAACAACCTCCCCCTGACCCAACAAGAGCGCGCCGAGCTGATGGTGCGCCGGGCCGCCGCCTTTTTTGCCTCGCTGCTGATCAGCCCTGGCGCTGGCCAGCTCGCGCTGGGGCGCCGCTGGCGCGGTTTGGCCTTTTTCGTGCTTGGAGTGCTCACGGTGCTGCCAGGCCCCCTCTTCTCCATCTGGGCCTTCTACGCCAACCTCCCCCTGCGCCTGCTCTCCGGCATCGACGCCGCTTGCCTCGCGCCACCGCGCATGTCGGGTGCGCACGCCCTCGATGGCATGCCGCGTTGGCTGGGGGTCATCGGCCTCTGGTGCGGTTTGATGGCGGCGACTTTCGGCCTCAAGCTCACGGCCCCGCACTTCTATGTTGGGATCCTCGCCCCTGACGCCAAAATGTCCCCCGCCATCATGAAGGGCGAACAGGTCCTCGTACGTGTGACAAAGAACGCCAAAGCTGGAGACGTGGTGGTGCTCGCCCAGGCCAAAGCGGGCGCTGTAGCCATGACGCGCGTGCTCGCCGTAGCCCCCCACGCGCTGTGGGTCTGGGCAGATAACCGCGCAGAGGATAAATCACAAACCTGGCGGCCTCGACTGGCAACGCATTGGCAAGAAAGTCCGGTAGGGGTTTATAGTCTGGCCGCAGATTTCGCCGCCGAAATGAGGAGTTCATGCCTGACCGCTTCGCACCGATTTCCCTCTCACGACTCACGCGCTGGATCTTTGGTGAGCTGGAGAGTCATCAAGCCACCTTCGGGGTGCCAGCCTCGCTCTTTTTTCGGCCTGAGGCCAAAGACCCGTTCACCCTGGAACATCAGGGTGAGGCGCTGCAAACGCCCATTGGCGTCGCTGCAGGCCCACACACCCAGCTCGCGCAGAATATCATCGTCTCCTATTTGCTGGGTGCGCGCTTCATCGAGCTCAAGACGGTGCAAACCCTCGACGAGCTGAAGGTCACCAAGCCCTGCATCGACGCCCACGACGAGACCTACAACTGTGAATGGTCCCAAGAACTGCGCCTCGAGCAATCCTTCGACGAATACCTCCACGCCTATGTCTTGCTGCATGCCTTGGGGCATAAACTCGACGTACTCGGCCCCGCCGCCGCGAGCGGCGCGCCGGGCTTCGCCTTCAACCTCAGCGTTGGCTACGATCTAGCTGGCATCAAAAAAGACAACGTCCAAAGCTTCCTCGCCAAGATGGACAACGCCGGTGACGCCCTGGAACGCGCCGTCGAGGAGGTCGCCAGCGTCTACCCGCCCGTGAGAGACCTCACCCTCGCGCCACGGCTGGCCCAGAGCGTGACCCTCTCGACGATGCACGGCTGCCCCCCCCAGGAGATCGAAGAGATCGGCCGCTACCTGCTCGTCGAACGCGGCCTGCATACCACCATCAAGCTCAACCCCACCCTCCTCGGGCCAGAGTTGCTGCGCAAAGTGCTGCGCGACGAGCTTGGCTTCTCCGAGATCGTCGTGCCCGACGAGGCCTTCGCCCACGACGTGCGCTTCGAGGACGCCATCGCGATGCTTGAGCGCCTGCGCGCCCTCGCGGATGAGCGCGGGCTGAGCTTTGGTGTGAAGCTCACCAACACCTTAGAGGTACAAAACCACCGCGAGGTCTTCCCCGCAGGCGAAACGATGATGTACATGTCTGGCCGCCCGCTGCACCCGCTAACGGTGAACGTGGCCGCCAAGGTACGAGACGCCGTGGGGCCCATGCCCATGAGCTTTTCCGGGGGAGCTGACGCGGAAAACCTTGGCGAGCTGCTCGCCGCAGGGCTCAAGCCCGTCACCGTCTGCACGGATCTGCTCAAGCCGGGCGGCTACACCCGCCTGCCCCAATACCTCCACCAGCTGCGTGAACGCATGGAGGCTGCAGGTGCTGAAGACCTCGAGAGCTGGGCCCACATCAAGGCTGGCGCCGAGAGCACCACGCCGCTGCCCGCGGTGCACGCCCACAACCTCAAGCGCCACGCCGCTCAGGCGCGAGACGACGCGCGCTACAGCGGCGCACGCCGCCCACGCAGCCTCAAGGGCAAACAAACGCTGGGCTTCTTCGATTGTATCGAGGCGCCCTGCCGGGGCAAATGCCCCGCTAACCAGGACATCCCCGAGTACCTCTCTCTGGTAGCCCAAGGGCGCTACGACGAAGCGCTCTCGGTCATCCGCGAGACAAACCCCATGCCCTCGGTCACCGGAGCCGTATGCGACCACGCCTGCGAAGCACGCTGCGTGCGCTCCCACTATGATGGGCCCCTGGCGATCCGCGCCATCAAGCGCTTTGTCGCCGGACACGCCTCGGCCGAAGAGACCCACGCCACGCCTGGCATGGGAGCGCCCAGGGTGGGCATCATCGGCGCCGGCCCCGCTGGCATCAGCGCCGCGTACTACCTAGCACGGGCTGGCTGCTCCGTGGTCGTCTACGACGCGGGCAAAAACCCTGGGGGCACCGTGGCCGCCACCATCCCCAGCTTCCGCCTCGAGCTCGACCACACCCTGCGCGACGCCGAGCTCTTGCAAGAGCTTGGCGTCACGCTCCAATTCAATACCCGCATCGGCGAGGCCCTCTCCTTCTCTGACCTCCTCGAAGATTTTGGCGCGGTGATCATCACCTCTGGCGCCACTGTGGGGCGCAAGCTCGGCGTCGAGGGTGAATCAGCCACATCAGCCGTGCTCGACGGCTATGGCTTCCTCACCAAGGTCAAAGCCAACGCCCCCCTCGAGCTGGGCTCGGAGGTAGCGATCATCGGTGGTGGCAACGCCGCCATGGACGCCGCGCGCACCGCCTGGCGCCTGGTGGGCGCCGAGGGCACGGTGCGACTGATCTACCGCCGAACCCGCGCAGAGATGCCCGCCGACCCCGACGAGATCATCGCCCTCGACGCCGAGGGCGTGGAGATCCACGAGCTGGCCGCGCCCCTGCGCTTGGTGCACAAACACGGCAGCCTCAGCGCCATCGAGTGTCAGAAGATGCAGCTCGGCGCCGTCGACAAGAGCGGACGTCGCCGCCCCGTGCCCGTGGAAGGCGAGACCTTCGAGCTGCCCTGCAGCGCCGTCATCGCCTGTGTCAGCCAAGAGCCCGCCCTCGACTACCTCGACCAAGAGCCCGTGGCGCGCCACCGCTGGGGCACCATCAAGGTCGACGAAGCCACCATGGCCAGCAGCATGCAAGGCGTCTACGCCGCCGGAGATGCTGTGCGTGGGCCCTCGACGATCATCCAGGCCATCGCCGACGGACGCCGTGCAGCGAGCGCCATCCTTGAGGCGGCGGGCCTGCCCACCCCCACCATCTTCGAGCCAGTGGAGGCGGGCCTCGACGAGGCCGACGCACGCAAGGAGGCCGCGCGCTGTCTGCTCTGCGACGAGATGTGCGATCTCTGCGTCACCGTCTGCCCCAACATGGCCAACCTCTCGTATAGCGTGTCATTGAGGCGCGTGGAGCTGGTTGACGTGGAGGGTGGGAGTGAACACTTCGAGGTGACGCAGGCGCGGCAGATCATCAACATCGCCGACGCATGCAACGAGTGCGGCAACTGCACCACCTTCTGCCCTACCGCTGGCGAGCCCTACCGCGACAAGCCCCGGCTCTGCCTCGACGAAGCGCTCTACGCCGAAGAGAGCGATGGCGCGCTCTTCATTGAGCGTGAAGACGACGGCAGCTTCGTCATGCGCGCCAAGCTCGGCGGCAAAGAGCACCGTCTGGTGCGCGATGAGAGCGGTGGCGTGCTCTACGAGGTCGAGGCGGAGCGCGTGCACT
>JAFCZD010000580.1 GCA_019314525.1 Deltaproteobacteria bacterium | reverse complement strand
GGGTTCGGAGCAATGCGTCAACGGTACCTGCTCGAGCTCGAGCAACTGCAGCCCCGCAAACTGTAGCACCTGCTGCTATGGTGATGAATGCGTCAGCCCCGCCACCAACACCCAGTGTGGTGCAGGTGGCGCCCCCTGCGTGCCCTGCCCCACGAGCTACAGTTGTGAGTTGACGGTTGGGCAGTGCGTTCAGGGCAACGGCTGCGCCACCTGCAACACGGGCTGCTGCCTCAACAACATCTGCTACCCTGGCACGAGCCCTGCGGCGTGTGGCGCCAACGGTGCAACCTGTGATACCTGCGATCCCAACGAGATTTGCAGTGGCGGCCGCTGCCAAACCTCCACCACCGAGTGCAATATCAGCACCTGCTGGGGTGGCTGCTGCAGCCCCACCGGCTGTGTGCTCAATGGCTCCTATAACGACGCGAACTGTGGCGTTGCCGCCACGGGCTGCGACACCTGCACCGCCTTTGAGACCTGTCAGGCGGGCTCATGCATGAATGAGACGACGCTTTGCCAGCAAACCTGCGACAACGGCTGCTGCTACGGAGGCGACTGCAAGCCCTTCGCGTATCAGGACAACTCGAGCTGCGGCAACAGCGGAAACACTTGCGCCGCCTGCTACAATGGCACCAACTGCGACCGCACCAGCGGCCTCTGTACAGCCCCCACCTATTGCACCAGCTGTGTTGGCGCAGACAAATGCTGCGACAGCTCCACATGTCGCATGGGCAACTCTCAAGGTTATTGTGGCAGCAACGGTGGTGCCTGTGAGCGCTGCCCGACCTTGACGACACCCTGCCGCTTCAACAACACCATCAACCGTTATGTGTGTCAGACGTCAGCCCAGACCTGCCCCAACTGCACAGGCCTGAACCAATGCTGCGCCAATGGCACCTGCCAGGTGGGCGATGGATCCACCAACTACTGCGGCAGCAACGGTCTGCCCTGTGGAAACTGCACGAGGGATCAATGCCAGCTTCTCAACGGCAACTACCAATGTGTGCAAACAAGTGAACGTTGGCGGGTGTGCCTGGAGCGAATCGAGGTTGATTGTGCTCGCTCACCAGACTGCAAGACCGACGGCAACTCGCCAGCAGCATTTCAAGTCAGCATCTTTCCTGGCTTGAACCCCTTCTATGCCATTCGCTCGTCATGGCTCTCCTTTGTACCCGGTCAGCATTGGACCTACAGCTTTGGCACAGCCCTCTGCATAGACAACGTGGCCACCAGCGAGATCACCGACGGCCTCTCGCTTCTTATTGAGGAGGATGATTTCATAAACGAGGAGGTCGCAGGGTGTTATAATTCCATGCCGATACGTAGTGAGGAACTCGCCACAGGTTATGCCACAACAACCTGCGACCTCTATACCACTAGCTACTTCCGCTTCCTGCCCCAATAGCCCTCAGCCCTCGCTGCTCCACCAGAGCAGCGAGGAAGCGGCACCCGCCTAACAGAGGATCTTCCGCGCCCGGGCATCCTCATAGAGTTCGTCGCGAAAGTCTGGGTGGGCGATGCTGATCAGCGCCTCTGCGCGCTGACGCAGGTTTTTGCCGAAGAGGTTCACCCGACCATATTCGGTCACCACGTATTGGGTGTCTGCACGCGTCGTGACCACGCCTGCGCCCTGCTTCAACGAGGGCACGATGCGCGTCATGGTGCCTTTGGCTGCCGTCGAAGGCAACGCAATGATCGGCTTGCCGCCCTTTGAACCTGCGGCTCCGCGGATGAAGTCCACCTGGCCGCCAAAACCCGAATAGATCGAAAAGCCGATGGAGTCGGAGCAGACCTGGCCAGACAGGTCGACCTCGATGGCGGAGTTGATGGCTACCATCTTCTCGTTACGTGAGATGACAAAGGGATCGTTGACATACTCCACGGGGTGGCCCTCGAGGTGAGGATTGTCACTAACGAAATCGTAGAGTTCGTCGCTTCCCATGGCGAAGGTAATGATCGATTTCTTGGGATGCAGCGTCTTCAACCGGCCTGTGACGATGCCCTTTTCTACGGCACGCATGGCGCCATCAGAGAACATCTCGGTGTGGATCCCAAGATCCCGCACATCGTCCAGCGCCTTGTAGACAGCGTCGGGGATGCCACCGATGCCCATCTGCAGGGTGCTCCCATGCTCGATCAGGGGGCGGATATGCTCACCTATCTTCAACTCCACGTCAGTGGCGCGACGAGGGGTCACGGGACGAATGGGATCGTCGGCCTCGACGATGGCATCCACCTCATCCACGTGAATGAAGGTATCTCCCAGCATGCGAGACATGGTGTCGTTGACCTGCACGATCACGTGGCGGGCACTCTGACAGGCAGCCGGCGTGGCGATGACCTCCACACCAAAGCTCATATACCCATGCTTGTCGGGCTTGGTCACGGTGACGAGCGCCACATCGAGGGGGATGGTCCTGGAACGGAAGAGCTGTGGGATCTGGTGCAGAAAGACCGGCGTGTAGTCGGCGCGACCGCACCGAATAGCGTCTCGGTCCTTGGCGCCGACGAAGAGGGAGTTGTAGCGAAAATGTCCCTCCATCTCTGGTCGGGCGAGGATGTCCTCCCCCATCAGGTTGAGCTGACAGAGCTCCACGCCCTTAAGCTCCTCATAGCGCTTGGCCAGCGCACGCACCAAGGTCGTGGGAGTGGCTGTGTTGCCACTACAAAAGATACGATCGTTGCTGCGAACCAACTGCACAGCAGCGTCAGCTGACATTAACTTTTCGCGATACCGGTCTTGCCAACCCATGAGTGTCCTCGCTTCGCTGGCCCCCTGTTCAGTTTAGTAGCGCGTTGTGCCACGCATGAAAACAGTTCCTTACCCTACGCGCTCAGCGAAATACGCCTGCGCTTTGCCGGCGACAAAACTCCCGTATTCACGCTAAGATGCAAGGTGCCCCATGCAACAAAAAACCACCCAAACCCTAGCACTTATGCCAGCGGTTCAACGCCACCGTGACGCTTTGCATCATTTTCACATTTTCACCCCACAAAGGAGAGACTATGTGCCTGAGTTGTCGCACCCTGATCATCAGCGCATCCACGGCTGCCCTGCTGCTGCTCACCACTCAGCCAGCCCAAGCCGACGCGGTGTACAAGCGCTCACGGTGGGCGTCACGCCTCGTCAAAGCGTCCTTGCAGGTCCAGGGCACAGGCTTCGGTAGCTGGGGCAAGCGCTGGATTACGGTCGCCACGGGGGTCAAGAGCTACCGCGAGGTGGGAACCTCCAAGGGGCCCGTGCTGATCTACACCAAAGGCAAGCGTCGTTGGCACGTCGTGCAACTTCACTTCAATACGGGTGCCCGGCTGAATCAGCGCAACTTCTCCAAACCTGTCACCTTGATGCGTAGAGGCCGCTTTGGCGCGCTGATCCAGGTTGGCAAGGTCTGCTACGACTATTCCTGGCGCACGCTGCGGAAGATGGACTGCAAAACTCGACGCTATAAGTAGAGCCGCACGAAAAAAAGGGACCCCGAAGGGCCCCTTTTGAGGAGAAAACGAAGAGGGCGCCCAGACCTAGCCCCACATGCGAACCCTGGGCACCCTCTTTCTCAGGGTGTCACCGCAGACGCCTGCGGATCCGACCCATCAAGAGTCCTAGTCCGAGCAGGAGGCCAAGGCCGGCCATGCTGCTGTTCCCGCCTACCGAGCAGCCACCCACAGGCTCGCCCTCGGCCACAACCGTCATCACATAGGATGAGGAGCGGGGGAATGCTTCG